>JANLRE010000138.1:0-4338 GCA_031368205.1 Fimbriiglobus sp.
TGCTCGTGGCGATTCCTGGAATTGATGGCGGCGGCGGTCATCACTAAGCGAACGATATTCTACCTGAGCGGGGGACGTTAGTCCCCCGAGTGCAGCAGTTACAGGCTAAATCACTCGACGTTCACTCGACATTCACTCGGAGGATTGACATCCTCCGCTCAGAAAATCAGAACTTCACCGCGAGAAGTATTCCGTCTTGGCGTACACCGTTAGGATGCTTTTGCCGACTTCAAAGAAAGTGCCTTCCTTCTCGTCTTTCGACAGCGCAAGGTCCGGGTACTTCGCGCTGATCTGGTCGGCGGTTTGCGCTTTCGCTTCGATCTCGTCCGGCAACACCCCTGTTGCGCCGATGTAGAACACCAGCCCGGTGAGGGTCTCGCGGAACAGCGATTCTTGCTTGGCTTCCAGCTTTTTCTTCGCATCGGTCAAGGCTTCGACGAACGCCTTGCGGGTCGGCTGTTTGCCCTTGGCGCGGTCTTTCACAATCGCGGCCAACTCTTTGGCAGCAACCGATTCCAGAATCTTCACCGCACTGCCGTTCGCCTTCAGGCCGAGAAAATCGTCGAACAGAGTCTTCATCACGTCATCGACTTTGGTGACCTTCAACTTGGCGGACAGTTGCTTGTGGCGGTAGGCACACGTGCCGTCGAGAACGTCTTCAAACTTGGCTTTGTCGAGTTGCTTGCCGGTGCCGTCGAGTACCTCGTACATCCGTTCCAAAAACTTGTTCGCGCTGTGCAGCTTCGAGAGGTTCAAAATCTCGCGGTTGCCCAAGTCGATCTTGTAGCTGGTCCGGGTATCGACGCTGCCTTCTTGCAGGGCTTGCTTCAAATCGGTGTAGGGGTTCGTCGTCGGGAAGTTGAGGAAAAGCGACTTCGACAGGAAGTGCTTCTTCAACTCCTCCACTTGCTCCGCGGTGAAGTCGGCGGAGTCTTCTTTCAAGTGGGCAGACACGAGGCTGGCGAGGATCTTTAGGTCACAGAGCGGCTCGAACGTGCCGTCAAGTTTGATGTCCCCCGCAAAGGCTGGGACGAGTGGCAGGTTGTCGAACCGGACGAGGTACGCGGCGTTGGCGTCGTACTTCGTCGCCGGGGTGCCGTCGTCGTTTTCCAGCACGTCGGCTTTCCAGAGTGCCTCGAAGCATTTCTTGCTGCTGAATTTCACCTTGAGTTTGTCCACGTTCAACTCGCCGTCGCCGACGAGGGTGTAGTTGTTGAACGTGCGCAGGTCGTCGAGCAACACCCCGGCCACTTGCGTGATCGGCTTGCCACCGGCACGCGGCACGAGTTGCACGCGGCGGGAGATGAGCATGTTCAGCGTGGCCGCGTTCCGGTTCACGTCGAAGCTGCTCACACGGGCGTATTCCTCGGCGTCCGCCGACTCGGTCTTGAGCCACGGCTCGACCAGTTTGCCGGCGTCGTCGCGGGTGCCTTGAAGTCGTTTCAACCCACGCCGCACGTAGTTTTCTTGCAAGTGCGGCAAGTTCACTAGCCAATCGCCGAGGTGGTCTTCGAGCAGGCGAATCACCGTCACGAACGGCATGCGCTTGTTGATCGGTACTTCGGCCAGCACCGAATGTTCCTGCAGTTTTGCGGGGTGCAAAATCAAGTCTTCGAGGTCGCCCGCGAACGCGGCACATTGGTTGTTGGTGAGGGC
Source organism: Fimbriiglobus sp. (assembly GCA_031368205.1). Taxonomy (GTDB): domain Bacteria; phylum Planctomycetota; class Planctomycetia; order Gemmatales; family Gemmataceae; genus Fimbriiglobus. Next base: position 1,657 of record JANLRE010000138.1, read on the forward strand.
CTTGCTGTGCAAATCGACCATCGTGGCGTCGAAGCTACTGCCGAGGGCGTACTTGGCGGTGTTCAAGTTTCCTTCGGCCAGTTGCCCCTTGGCGAACGCAAAAACCGCCTCGCTAGTTTGCACTTCGGGCACGTCCTTCAACGCCTGGTATTCCTTCGCGTCCACCTGCCGGTACTGGTACACCAAGCCGTCGAACTCCGGCTTGATCCCGCACACCTTCATCGTCCCGGCCGCGCCGTTGACCCGCCCGGCCGCGTGGGACACGAACACTTGGAACGTGTACCCCGGCGGCAACGGAACCTGAACCGGCGGCACGAGGTTCGACCCGAGCAGCTTCGTCGAGGAGTACAACGTGTCGTAAACCGCTGCGGTGCTGCCGGCCTTCAGGCACGACCCCGACGCGGTGTTGGCGATCTTCGACAGCAGCCGGAAGTCGGAATAATCCGAGTACGCGATCGTGTTCACAAACACGTCTTGGTCCTTGATGCCGTCCACGATCGACTGCAGGGCGGCGGCCTCCGACGTGCTGGACGGGTCGTTGGCGTAGCCGTCGGTGTGCAAGGTGATCGCGGTCAGTTCGCCGGGCTTCACCAGGGAATTCGCCAGCCGCAAGCCGCCGGAAATGCACGTCAACATCGTCGCGCTGAGCTTCTTGATTTCCGCCTGCTGCTTCGACCCGGATTTCATGATGTCCTTGATCGGCACCCGTTGGAAGTGGCAAGTCACGTCGCCTTCCCCCGAGTACGAAATCAGGGTGACCACAAGATTGAATTGCGTGTACTCGTCGAGCGTCAGCAGTTTCAACAGCGTGTCGCGTAGATCGGACATGGCACCGGACATCGACCCAGAGCGGTCCACGACGATGATGCTGTGCGCCAGACTCTTCGCCTTCGGATCGACCGGCGGGCGTTCGAGTTCGTTCCGATCGACAACGTAATACGCCTTCGGCTCGCCGAGCAAATTGTAAAGCGTGAACTTCGTGCGGCCCTCGGGGCGAACGAGTGCCCCGGATGGAGCGAGTTGCGTTTTGGGTAACGCCGTGGTCTTCTTGGGTTTCACTGTCGTCGCGGCTTTTGCCTTGGCCATGATCGATCTCCGGGATGAGTAGAGGGTGTTACCAATCTGTGAGAAGTGTAGCTTGAGATTGCGACGGAGGATAAGTCGGAAAATGGCGATTTTTACCTTTCCCGGCGAACCGGCTGCGTAAGCTGCCGGGTGGCGCAGCAGGGTCAATGAGTTGCGTTTTTGGCTAACAACACGCTAACCGGCAGAGGCGGACCACCCGGCAGCTTACGCAGCCGGTTCGCCGGGAACGCCAGCCCGTGCTGCCGGGCGGGGTTTGGGTCGGTCGATACACTAACGGAATAGAAATCCGATCCCCTCCATGACGTAGGTAGTTTGCGATGCCGTTCGAGAAGGTTGAGACGCAGAACGTTGATTTCCCGGCCCTGGAGCGTCAAGTCCTGCAATTCTGGGCGGATCGCGGCATCTTTGAACAGCGCAAGCAACTCAACGTCGGCAAGCCGACGTGGTCGTTCCTGGACGGCCCGATTACCGCGAACAACCCGATGGGCGTTCACCACGCCTGGAACCGCACGTACAAGGACGCTTACAACCGCTTCTTCGCCATGACCGGGCACGAATTGCGGTACCAACAGGGCTTCGATTGCCAGGGTCTGTGGGTGGAGGTGGAGGTTGAAAAGGAACTCGGGTTGCGGTCGAAGCGGGACATCGAAAACCTCGTCCCCGGCGACCCGGAAGCGTCGATGGACAAGTTCGTCCAAGCCTGCAAGGACCGCGTTGACAAGTTTGCCAGGGTGCAGACGGAGCAGTCCGTGCGGCTCGGGTACTGGATGGACTGGGACCGGACGGACGCGGATTGGGCCAAGCCGGTGGACGAACGGAAGTCGTACTTCACGATGTCCGAAAGCAACAACTACACGATCTGGTCGTTCCTCAAAAAGTGCCACACGAAAGGGCTAATCTATCGCGGGTACGACGTGATGCCGTGGTGCGGGCGGTGCGGCGTGGGGCTGTCGGAGATGGAGTTGAAGGAGGGCTACAAAACGATCGAACACCGGGCGTGCTTCGTCAAATTCCCATTGAAGGATCGCCCCGGTGAGAACATCCTGGCGTGGACCACGACACCGTGGACCCTGACTAGCAACGTCGCGGCAGCGGTGAACCCGGAGTTGGCGTACCTGCAAGTGAAGCTGAAGGGCGAGGTCTATTACGTAGCCAAGGGCGCCTTCAAGCAGAACCGCATGGAGTCGGCGGGCACGGAAGAGGAAGGCGACGCGGCAGCACCGACGGCGAAGAAGAAGACACGCGATTGGCTGGACGGCGTGCCGCACCTGTCGAGCATTGAACAGCACTTCAAATCGAAAGCGGGTAAGGGGGACAACTACGAAATCGTCGGCGAGGTGAAGGGCGCGGACATGGTCGGGTGGGAGTACGTCGGGCCGTTCGACGATCTGCCGGCGCAGCAGCACGAGTACGGTTACCCCGAAGAGGTGGCGAAGATCGTGCAACAAAACGGCTGGTGCCTGGCGAAAACCGGGGTGCAGTCGCACCGCATCATTTCGGGCGGCAAGGACGTGACCGAGGGCGAGGGGACGGGGATCGTTCACACCGCACCGGGTTGCGGCGGGATCGACTTCCAGTGGGGCAAGCAAAGCGGCC
>JANLRE010000193.1:0-3598 GCA_031368205.1 Fimbriiglobus sp.
TCTTTCCGGTCTCAGCCACGGCTGAGACCGCGCCACTATTGACGGGCGTTACCAACTCGTTCTTCTCCCCTTCGGGCGGAAGAACGACGATCAACTTCTTCTGTTCGATGGCGTACTGGGTAGCCGCTTCGGGTTCGATCAGAAGCAGCGTATCGTTGAACGAGATGTCGCCGTTGCCGAACTGGAAGCCGTCATACTTCCCCTCGGTACGCCCGTAAGCCGTGCCGAAAAAGTCCTTGCTTGCGGAACCCGTCCGGACAACAGCGGCCAACACTTCGCGCGACTTCAGCCGGGGTAGGTACAGATACCGGAGGGTGTCTTCCCAGAACGCCACCGCCCCGACCGTCGGCTTGCCGGCCTTCCAATAGAGTTCCTTGAGCTTCGCCCGCAGGTGGACTGGCGACCACGCCTCGATCACCAACTCGTTCTCTCGGCAGACTCGTTCCAGTTCGCCCGGCGCGTTCCCGCTCGTGGTATTTAGCAGGAATGATTCGATCGAGGGCATGATCGCGGTCGGATCGTCCTGATCCGGGCAGAGGAGCCACTTGAAACACTCTCGCGCCGCACGAGGGAGAACCGCACTTGCCGCTTGGAGTTCCGCTCGGGCCTGATCCAACTGGTTGAGGTCGATGGTCAGTTCTTGGCGAACGGCCGACGTGACGATACTGTCCCAGGCGAGAGCCACGCGGGTTGCGTCCCGAAGTCGGTTCAGGACTTGGAAATCCGCCGCGAGGAAGATGATTCGGTTCGCCCGGTGTCGCGGTTGGTTCCCGTGGCTCCGCAGGTGTTCGAGAACGGCGTCCGTCGCCAGCCGCCCGTCCTCTTTCGTGAACGTCTGCTCGGGAGTCAGCACGACGAGCCGCAAGCCGCTGTCGTCCGGCACGTCCGAGTGCGGGGTGAAGACGTGGACGCCGTCGAACGGCGGTACGCTGCCGAAGAGCTTTTTCACCACCTCTTCGATCTTCTTTCGGACATCGGTTCTCATGTCGAACCGCTGCTTGCGGTCTTCCATCTCGCGCAGCAGGTTGGCCCGCGTGTCGAACCAGAACCGCGTCGAGTCGGCGGACTTGTCCCCGGAACTGTTCAGGTAGTGGAGGCGGTCCGCGAGTCGCCCGAGCGCATCGGCATAGTCCGCCGTTGACTGACCCGGTTGCAAGCAGCCGAGCAACACCCGGCCACGATCCAGCCCCCGAATCCCCGGCTTTGTCGCCACGCTTGACGGGGCAGTGCCCATGAAAACCGTGCGGGCCACACGACGGGCCGCGTTGACCTTCCCGAATCTTGGCTCCTGGCCTTCGAGTTCTGTCGTCTCGGCGTTAGGGCCGTCGATGTCCCCTTCGATGACCGGATCCCAACTCCGCGCCGACATCAGCGACGTTAGTTCGCCCCGCACGCCTGCATCCTGCAACGGGATACTTCCGGGCAAGATCATCGCATCGTTATTCCCGTCTTTCCACAGTGAGTTGATGACCTTCGCCATCAACCGGAGAACGCCCCGCGTCCGTTGGAAGTTTTCGATCGTGCTCCAATCCTCGTAGAGCCGGTCGAAGAGTTCCGGGTGGATCGGGTACGCCTGCGTTAAGCGGTCGTAGTAACGGCTTTCCTGCGTTTCCCGTGGCAGCTTCGCCCCTTCCGCGCGATAGGCATCGGCGAACGCCCGGCAGACGGCGTCGCGGGCCTTCAAGTCCTGGATCGGCTCGAAGAGTCGCCGCCGCACGATCTCGAACCCTTCTTCCGTCGCCACCGGCTTCCAGACCGCCTGCACCCGCCCGAAGATGTGCTCGATCGCAAGGATCGCTCGCGCCCCCCGATCCCCGCTCGAAGCGTTCTTCGAGTCCGGCAGGCTCGCCAACATGACGGCGTTGGGAACCTGTTTCACCGCTTCGCTTAGCGACTGCACGAACGAGAGGTTGCTGTCGTAAGTCCCGCCGGGCAAGACCTGACCTTCGCCGAATTGCCGAATGTAAACCACCAGTTCGTCCATCAGCACGACGCACGGCGCGTAGGTTTCGAGGAGTTGCCGAAGAACGTCTTTGCCCGGAGACGTGCCGTTCGCGTCAGCGTCCTTCACCAAGGCAAAGCCTTCACTGCCGCCGAGTTGCCAAGCCAGTTCGCCCCACAGCGTCTTGACCGTGGTCTTGCCGTGCTTCCACGCTTGCCCCGGAGCGTGTGCGACTCCGTCGATGACCGCGACCGTGGCTCTCGGCACGTCCATCAGCCCCGCCTTCTCGACTAAAGTCGGGATGCCCTGCAAGTCCGAGAGCGGACACTTCCGCGAGGCGAGGTGCAGCACGGCCAACATGGTGTGCGTCTTGCCGCCGCCGAACGCTGTCTGCAACTGGATGACCGGTTCGTCGTTCTTGCCGCTCAACCGTTGGGCGACTTGCGTGAGGAGAAGCCGCATTCCTTCCGTGATGTAGGTCCGCTCGAAGAACGCTTTCGCGTCTTGGTATTCGACAGGTGCTTTGCCCGCATGAACGGCGGAGATGTCCGCCGCGAACTCGGATTGCTTGAACGTGCCCTTCAGCACGTCGGCATGGGGAACTGCGATCTCGCGCCACGGCTTCATGAAGGCTCCTATTCAGTTCCAAATCCGGGTGACACCGTAGGCGTCGAATAGTGGGTCGATACCGATGACGGGATACTTTTCCATCAATGATTGAGCAATCAACATGCGGTCGAATGGGTCTTTGTGATGCCAGGGAAGTTGCGACTGCCACTCGGCGTGATCGAGCGAGATTGGCAACAGGGTCAGTTCCAAGTTGACGATTGCGGTTTCAATCCATTGCCGAAACGGCTTGGACAGAGGCAACCGTTTTTTACCCACCTTGATCGCAAGTTCCCAGACGGTTGCCAAACTCAGAAACAGGTCTTTCGATGGATCTGACAATGCCGTTGACGCCGCTGGCGACAACTGGCTGACGTCGTCCTGGCTCCAGATCAGCGTGTGCGAATCTAACAGGAGCTTCCTCACATGTACTCCTCAAATTCCTCAAGCGGATCGTCGAAGTGTTCCATCGACAGTACGGAGCCTCGCTGCCCCCCGAGGATTCGTCGCGGCCGATCGTCCGCCCGCGGTAAGCGAGCCACAGGTACGATCCGCGCCACGGCCACGCCATTCTCGGTAATTTCCACTTCCGATCCCACGCCAAGATCGTGAATCAGACTCGGCAAGCAGGCCTGGGCTTCCAACACAGTCATCGTGGTCATGGAATGCTCCTTTTAAAATCGGCGCATGTCATTCTACCCCGGTTCGCCCTCGCCGTCGAACAGTGTGCGTTGCCGTGGCGTGGCCACCTTCACGGCGGCGCTTTCGATGCCGCTCCAGCCGGTCACTTCTTCGTTGTAGGCACGGGCATCTTCTGAACGCCCCGCACGCTCGCAGAGCGTATAGAGGCGGTAGGCCAATTGCCGGGCCGCTTCCGCCTTGCCCGCGACCCCGGCGAGAACCTTCGCCGCTCCGCTGTCGCCGTCGGTGTTGTAAGCGCGAATGAGTTGGTGAAGGGCTTCCCACACCGGCAGGCGATCATCTTTCGCGGGATCCCAATTGGCCGGGTATTCCTTCCACTTGAGTAGCCGCACGTTGCCGCCGCCGGAT
>JANLRE010000221.1:0-2134 GCA_031368205.1 Fimbriiglobus sp.
GTAGCGCCGAGCCCACACTCTAACTCTAATAACCCAAACCCAATGTTTTGAACCAATAAATTAGGGCCGGCTTGGGCCTGCTCGCGGGGGGTTTTCCCCACGATGGGGCCAATCCCCTCACGTCGATCAGCAGCATCGTGCAGATGCTCGAACGCCGCGATTTGGACACGTACACCCGCCAGAAGTTGCAACTGGTGACCACCGAACTGGCCCGCATTCAGGCGATCTTGCGCGAACTCATTCAGTTCAGCCGACCAGTCAATGCGGAACGCGGGCGGGTCGCGGTGCAAGACGTGATTGACGAAGCACTACGAATTGCCAAGTTCTACAAGGGCGGCAAGAACCGGCAAATCATCGCGGTGATCGCCAATGACCTGCCACCCCTCCACGGTGTCCGCGACCAATACGTGCAAGTCGTCTTTAACTTGGTGTTGAACGCCATCGACGCAACGGGGAAGGGGGGACGCATCGAAGTCAAGGCGAGTCGAGACGGCGACCAACTGCGACTTGCTGTCAGTGATGACGGCAGTGGGATCGCACCCGAACATTTGCCACGCTTGTTCCGCCCGTATTTCACCACCAAGAATCACGGCACCGGCTTGGGCCTGTTCGTGATTCGTCGCATCGTGGAGAGCGACCACGGCACTGTCACAGTCGTATCGGAACCGGGTCGCGGGACGACGTTCAACGTGTTGTTGCCGATCCACGATGCCGCGCGGTCCGGCCCAAACGTTGCCCTTGAACCCGCGATAGCGGTTAACGGGTAAACGGAGGAATTGCACCTTGTCTACTCGAACCGCTTCACCGTCGCCTGCATCGGTTCTTGTCGTTGATGACGAACCGATCATCCGCGAGACGCTTGCCGAATTCCTGCAACAGGAAGGCTTCACCGTCGTCACTTGCGAGACCGGCGAAGGGGCAGTTGAACGCGCCGGGCTGCAAAAGTTCGACCTCGTGTTGTGCGATGTGAACCTGCCGGGGTTGGACGGGATCGAAGTTTTGGAGCGGATCACGACGCGCTGCCCGGAGACGTTCGTGATCCTCATTACCGCGTATGCCACAGTCGAAACCGCCGTCGAAGCGTTTCAACGAGGTGCCCACGACTACCTGATGAAGCCGATCATCTTGCACGAAGTGCTCAGCAAGATTCGCCGTCTGTTGCAAACCCGCGATTTGTTCCGGGAGAACCAATGGCTACGCCGGGAGTTGAACCGCGATGCGGAGTCCGGCGAAATGGTCCTCGGGCAAAGCTTGGTGATGAAACAAGCTCTTGAACTGGCACGCAAAGTGGGGCCGACGCCGTCAACGGTGCTGATCCTTGGGGAGAGCGGCACCGGCAAGGAACTGATGGCACGGGCCATCCACCGCTTCGCCCAAGCCGCCAAGCCGAACGACGGTCGGTTCCTGGCAATCAACTGCGCGGCGATCCCGGCGGACTTGCTGGAAAACCAACTGTTCGGCCACCGCAAAGGGTCGTTCACCGGGGCGGACCGGGATACCGACGGGCTGTTCGTTCACGCGGGTCGGGGTACGGTTTTTCTCGACGAAGTGGGGGAACTGCCGCTCAGTACCCAGGCCAAACTGTTACGTGCGATCGAACAGAAGGAAATCTTCCCGGTTGGTGCCGACGAGCCGGTGAAAGTCGAAGCACGGATTCTCGCGGCTACGAACAAAGACTTGCAGAAGGAAGCGTCAACGGGACGCTTCCGGGAAGACCTTTTTTACCGCCTGAACGTGTTCTCGATTACATTGCCCGCACTGCGAAGCCGCCGCGAGGACATCCCGGAACTCGTGGATTTTCTGCTCGCCAAACATGCCCGCACGATGGGCAAGAAATTCACCGGCGTGACCCATGAAGCCATGCAACTCCTGCTGACCCACCCTTGGAAAGGGAACGTCCGGGAGTTAGACAATGCGTTGCAACGGGCCATCATTCTGGGCGACGGTCCCCTGGTCACGCCAGAAGACTTACCACCGGACATCGCGCCACAACCGGCGGACCCGTTCGGAATCGACGACCTCGACGAAGCGGTGAAACGCTTCGAGAAACTTCACATCGAACGCCTACTTCGCACCCACACGGATAAGCGCGAAGTGGCGAAAAAGCTCGACATTGGACTCAGTTCCCTGTACC
>JANLRE010000242.1:0-1542 GCA_031368205.1 Fimbriiglobus sp.
GGTACAGGCAGGGTGCCGCTAAATTCACTGGCGGCATAATAAGCGACGTTCACCGCACAGGCACTCTGTGAATTTAGCCGCAGCCGTCTGTGAATCCAGCAAAATTCGCACGGACGGCGTTGACGGAATGGGTTAGGTCAGTTATGTCTGTATAGTTAAGGTTTGAAGTAACAGTTGACTCGACACCTGGAGTTTACTTTGCAAGTGAACCTTTGGTACGTCTGTCCGCTGCATTGACCATCCTCAAGTTTTTGCGAAAGGAGACCGCGTATCCCCCCGTTCGATCGTAATGGCCCGGCTCGTCCGCCAACCGGCCCTCGGATGAATGACCAAATCCGCATCAGCCCGATCCGATTAATCGGAGCCGAAGGCGAACAACACGGAATCGTTCCGACCAACCAAGCGATGGAGATGGCACGCGAAGCGGGCCTCGACCTCGTGGAAGTCGCTTCAACGGAACGGCCGCCTGTCTGCAAGATCATGGACTACGGCAAGTTCAAGTACGCCCAGTCCAAAAAGCAAGCCACCAAAACCCACCAGCAGAAGCTCAAAGAGCTGCGCGTGCGCCCCAAAACCGGCGTGCATGACGTGGATACCAAAGTGAACCAAGCCCGCGGGTTCCTGGACCACGGCGACAAAGTCCTCGTCAAAGTGCAGTTCCGTGGCCGCGAGATGCAGCACATTGAAGAAGGCCGCCGCATCATCGAAAGTATGCTCGAAAAGCTCGCCGATTACTGCAAGATCGAAAAGCCCGCCCAGATGGAAGGCAAGCAGATGACCGCACTCTTGGCCCCCAAGGGTCACAAGTAACCCGCGACGCATCAACCACACTGAAAGTCTGAGCGCAATTTCATTGCTCACGCAGTCCTAACAGAGTGGAGTGAATTGCGAACCAAGAACCCAGACGTTGCCGAAACGGCTCGCTCTGGGTTGCGTTTTTCTAAACCCTCGGTCCGAATATCGTGCTTCCGGTATTCCAGCTACTCACCAACAGATCGTGACCATCAACTCGTTCGACTGATTCATCAATTCTGTGGAAGTTGCAAGCAGTCGGAAAAAGGGTGTGTAAAACTTGCCAAGATTCGGTCAAGCTTGCCGATCGTCGTGCCGGGGTCAATGACTGACACCGCAAACGAGCCTATTTACAAGCATTCCCAACCGATTCACGCCATCATGCCCAATTGGCACGGCCTCTGCTTAGTAACCATTCGCTTCGCTCGGCGGGTCCGGAACAGAGACAAAGCCCCGTCGGGCGAAGCACCCCTTTCTTCGACTCACCAAGCCGACCGCGTGTCCCCAAGTCCTCCCAAAACCAGTTGCGAGTTCAAAGGGTTTGGCAATTTTTTCCTGGCGGCCTGACTTCTACAGGATTTGTAGGTCGCGGTCGAGGCTTTGCGAGGCCCGACAGTGCATCTGACAAGATGCTCGGATGTTTCATGAATACATTTTGACAGGGTTTAACAGAATTCAACAGGATCAGATGATTGGATTTTCAATCCTGTTGATTCCTGTTAATCCTGTCAAAGTCGAATGTCGGGCCTC
>JANLRE010000251.1:0-5614 GCA_031368205.1 Fimbriiglobus sp.
CTGACGACGAGGTTGCGCTCGCTCGGTTCGAGTTCCGTCACCATGCACTTCAGCTTCTGGTTGATGAAGTCTTCGGGCTTCTCGACGCGGTACATATCGACTTGGCTGATCGGCATGAACCCCTTGATGCCGCTGACCTCAATCATCAACCCGGTGCGGTTCTTGTTCACGCCGGTGACTTTGGCTTCGACGATCATGCCACGGGAGATACTAGACCAGTCGGTCACAGCCTGTGCGGAGCCGTGCATTGTGAGCTTCAGCAACCCGTTGGCGCCGTCGTACCCTTCGATGTCGAATTCGACTTCCTGGCCGATCACGGGTTTGACATCCGTGAATTGCAGCATCTGCAGCACGCCCTGGCTGCGGCCACCGGGGACATCGACGAACACATCTTTGCCGTGGATGCCGAGAATCTTCCCGCGCTTCTTTTGTTGCTGACCGGGGATCCCCCCTGCTTGCTTGGGCTTGCTTTCCTCAACAATGGTGCCGGTCACGTCGAAGCCCTTCAGGGCTGCTTCCATTTCGGCATCCAGGCCCGCGTCCAAGTCCCGCTTGTTGGGGCGCATCCCGGCGAAATCTTTCGCGTCCAATTGAGGCGGTTTCGTGCCATCGAGTTTGGGCCGGTCCCCGCGTGGCGGTAACGGCTTGCGCGGACCGCGATCACCCGGTTTCGGTGGCCCACGTCGGTCACCGCGATCTTGAACCGGAGCCTGCGCACCGGATTGCGGCGTAGCGGCTGGTATCGGCGGTGTTGGCGTAGCGGGATTATCGACTTGGGGTGCCGGAACAGGCGGATTCGGTTCAGTCATCACGTATCCTCACAATGAATCCCACTAAACTATCAGCCCACGCCGTAACCAACAACCTCGTCATCCCTTGGCGGCGATTAGGCCGGCGAGGAACGTCACGGGGTCCGCTTTCGATTTTGCCAGTTCGGTCAGGGTCGTGTAATCCCCGGATTGCCGGGCGAGTTCGGTCACACTCGGGCAACTCAGGGCCGATTCATTCGCGTCTGCAAGATGTTGTTTCGCTACCGCAAGTGCATCGTGTAGCCGGTTCGCTTTCAAGTACAAGTTGACCAGCACCTCGGCGGGAAACTGATACCCATCGGCAGTCGTGGCATCCACTTTGGCCTGGAAGTGCTTCAAGCCACCTTCGACATCGGTGCCACCAATCACGTCGAGAAATTTGACGTAATCGAAGTAGGTGTTCTCGAACGGCGGGTCGTTGTCGCCACGCAACCCGGCGGAGAGTTTCGTCCCATACACACATAGGTCACGGGCCAAAGCAATTTCCGGGCAGTTGGGCAGTTGCATCGCCATTTGCACGATCGACGAGAGGTGCGAGGTGTCAATGTGATACGCATCTTCGGGGAACAACTCGGGGTGCCCATCGAGAATACGAGCCACGGTCACGTCGTCAGGTGGTGTGACACTGTGCGATTGCAGATCGTTCAGCAGTCGCTCTTTCAGTTGGTCGTGCAGCGCCCGAACTAGGCGTTTGACACAATACTCGCGGAGCGTCGGGTTACTGCTCATGTCCGACGATTGAACCATCGTGATCGACGAGCAAACCCCACTCCGGTCCAAGATCAGGTCAAAGCCTTTCTCGGGCAAGACCCCGTGTTGCCACGCAATTTCGATCACGGGGTACGGGTCGGCATCCGGACCAGGGTTGTAATCTCGCAGGGCTTGTCGCACGGGTTCCGGTTCACCGAGCATCCGGAAAAACGACCATGCTTTCGGGATGTCACCACGCTGCAGAAGTTGTGTCCCGACGTGCCGCCCCGCTTGCCGGATCGCTTCTTCGTAAGGCTCGTGGGCCTCCGGTGGCAAGTCCGCCGATGGCCCCATCGGGAACGGCGGCAGCTTCAACTCGACGCGCTTTTTCATCAACATTGCGTAGAAGAGGTTCTGGAAGTCCTCGGCCTGTTCTAACTCGTGGCAAAGTGCAGCAACCGCCGCACTCGGCCCCTCGGCTTCCAGCGTTATGCGAACACGGTCGAAAAGCGCGGGATCGACTTTCGGGGCAAACGGGATTTCGTCCGGGTCCATGATGGGTCTCGTGGTGGGTGGGTGTGATGTCATCGTATCCACACACCACGATTCCGACACACATTACTCTTGTGGATACAACGCGGTGGACAAGTACCGTTCGCCGAGGTCTGGAAGAATGACCACGATCGTTTTCCCCGCATTCTCCTCGCGCTTCGCAATTGCAAGAGCTGCTGCTGCCGCTGCACCGCAACTGATCCCGACGAGCATGCCTTCTTGCTTGGCCAACTGGCGAGCCGTCTCGAAGGATTCATCGTCGGTGACTTGGAAGACTTCATCAATCAATGTGTAACCGCCGTCTTTGGCACGCTTCAGTCCGTCGAGCAACACACCGGGGATAAAGCCGGCCCCGATGCCTTGGATCTTGTGCCGTCCGGGGACGACTTGATTTGCAGGCACACCCTGCATGATGTGTTGCGTCAACACCGTGCTGGCAGTCGGTTCCACGGCCACGCACTTGACGTTCGGATTCCGCTTTTTGAACACTTCGCCGCAACCCGTGATCGTACCACCCGTGCCGACACCCGAGACGAAGATGTCGAACTTGCCGTCGGTCGCGTGCCAGATTTCTTCGGCTGTCGTTTGGCGGTGAATTTCGGGGTTCGAGGGGTTTTTGAACTGTTGCGGAATGAACGCTTTCGGCTCGCCGCCGTGCTCGCGGAACAACTCTTCGGCCCGTGCGACGGCGCCGTTCATGCCCTTTTCAGCCGGGGTCAAGTGCAGTTCGGCACCGAACGCTTTCAGCAACCGGCGGCGTTCCAGCGACATGCTCTCCGGCATCGTAATCACGAGTCGGTAGCCTTTCGCGGCACACACAAACGCCAACCCGATGCCAGTGTTGCCGGACGTGGCTTCGATAATCACCGTGTCCTTGGTGATCTTCCCTTCCGCTTCACCGGCTTCGATCATCGCGGCGCCGATCCGGTCTTTCACGGACCACAGCGGGTTGAAGTTTTCGAGTTTCGCAATGACGGTCGCCTTGCATCCGGCTGTGATACGCCGCAGCTTGATAAGCGGTGTGCCGCCAATGGTTTCTGTGATGTTGTCATAAACCTTGGCGCGGATGGAAGCAGTTTCGTGCATCACGAACTCTCCTGAATCGGTGGGAGTGTCAAGTACCTTATCAAAGATGATATTGGTTCTCGACAAATCGCGTGTCGGTAAATGGCGAGATGACGCGACCAACCCATCAACGTTCTTCGACACGAGTTGCAACGAACGGAAGAACGAAGAATTTTAGCGAAAAATCACTTTATGAGTTGACCTTCTGAATTGAACCGATTTATTATGGGCGAACGGGCCGGACATTCGTCCGTTCGGCCGAGAAAAACCGTTTTGTTTATCAGGGGAATTTGTCATGGCCGTCGCATCAATCAGCATCGCCGACGCATCGGGTGAGGTCGGGACCAATACCACCTCCACCTACACGATCAACATTTCTGCCACCGGAACGACGCTCGCTGCCGGCCTTGTCGTCACGCTCGACGAAGTGGGGTCGAGCAGGTCGTGGGCGGGAACGCTCACGAAGTTCGTGACGAGTTCGGGCATGTGGGAGGCGTCGCTCACTTACGCGGGAGTATCCAGCGTGCAAGCACAAAGTTCCTACCAATCCACCTCGTCCGCGATCGCCAGTACGTTCATCCTGGCGATCAAGAACAACGCAACGCCGCCGGTTCAAATCTCGAACGACGCCACGGTAACGATCGATGTCTTCGAGTAGTGCCATACCACACGAACGAGTGAACTCTACGGGCGGGGTGTCCCCGCCCGGTTAAAATCCTTAAGCAATTGCTGGTACAAAACGTTGTCGGGGTAGAACAGTTCGGCTTTTCCAACCCCGAGTAGCGACTTAACTCTGCAACCCCAAATCCCCATTCCGATTCGGTTTTTTGTTACGGCGTAAAGGCGATAAAAGCCAAACGCAGTCCGTGCTAGCAAATATCGGTAGTCACTAATGTCCCTGTTTTCTTGACGCAAGTCCATTAGCAACCGTTTTGCACCGTTGAGATTTCCCTCTGCGGTTTTGAACTGCGAGTTGGCGAGGGCGATCTCGCTGCGGGTTAGGTACGTTGCCGCTAACCACTCCTTGTAATGTGGCGTTTGTGGGTACATCTTTTGCATTTCTTCGATCCCAGCCGTCGCAGTTTCCAGGTCGATTGCTGCCAGGACCGATGCAGCAGGGGACGTTTGAATCGGTAGTTTTGCTAAGGTTTCTGCGCGCTCATATCGGACGAGCAACCGGATAAACCGGTGGTCGCGTTCTAGGGACGGGGTCGACTTTGTTTCATCGATCGTCTTGATCGCTTCGGCGTGTGTGGTCAACGCCTCAGTCAATTGGTTGGTCGTCCGGTGCGTGACTGCAACCTCTTTTAAGCCAGCAACCAGTAGCATCTTGTGCAGAACCTGTTGACTGATGTCGGTGTGATCGTCTTGTAAGCTCTGATACAACTTGACGCCAAGTCGTGATTTCTCGCGGGCCGGATCGTGTTCACCACGCAGGCGATGAACGGCGGCCCATTCAAACAGAACGGTGCCCATTGTCCGTGCGTAGGTCGCTTCCGGTAAGCCGATATTCTGTGCCGAGGTCATCAGGCGTTCAGCGCGATCTAAGTTTTTCCCCGCGAATTCGAGTTGGCCCAGACGACTCTGCATGGCCGCGTAATCGTACAACGTCGCCGCGAGCGAACTTTGACCAGCCGCGTTGTTGGGGAACTCGTCAATCAAACGTTCCCAAATCTTGATTGAAGCGAGGTACGAAACTTCAGCGGCTTTCGTGTGATTCATTAACCGCGCGCTATCGGCTGCGTAGCGATGGAGTTCGCCGAGTTGTTGTGGCAACACGGTATCTTCTGGCAATTGGACTTGTAACCGCTCCAAACCGTTGATTGCTTTGTTGATCGCTTCACGCCGTTGGCCATCGACCACTTCGGTCGTCGCACGCCCTGTTTCAATTTCAGTCACTTGAACCGCCATCTCCTTAGCGATCAATAACGCTGTGTTTCTATTTTCTTCGGCTTGAGTTCGCTCGGCCTCGGCTCTGTCAAAGTTCTTGTCGGATTGAACCAACGCCGCAGCCGTCGCTTTCTGTTCCTGCCATACCAGTGCAACGGTCACCAGTGACGCGAAGAGTGCCGTTAACAGCACGCCCGCCGTCGTGACCACGGAAGTTCGATGGCGATTCGCCCATCGGGCGGTTCGCTGGATCACCGAATCCGGGCAGGCTACCACGGGTTCATCCGCAAGCCAATTGCGGACGTCGGTTGCCAAGTCGCTGGCTGATGCGTAACGGTCTTCGGGGTTGTAAGACATGGCCTTCAGACAGATCGCTGCCAGGGCCGTTGACACGCCGGGGTTCAACGATTGCGGGTGCGACGGGTCACGCGGGGCCAACTGCTGAAACACATTTTGAGGTACGGTATTCTGTGCCGGGGAGGAACCCGTCAGGATCGAATACAGGATGGCGCATAACCCATAAACATCAGACAACTTCGTGGCATTTTGGCCGGCCGCGACTTGCGGACACATAAACGCCGGGGTTCCCATGACAGTGCCTGACACGG
>JANLRE010000282.1:0-9849 GCA_031368205.1 Fimbriiglobus sp.
CGGTCGGGTTCGCCCTGTTCTTCCACAACTACTCGACGTTCCTGACCTAGCCGGGCGTCTACCTCGAAGACCTGTTCGTGCTTCCGGAGCATCGGGCCAAAGGGCTTGGCAAAGCGCTACTGTTCGCGCTCGCCAAGCTCGCCGTCGAACGCGGGTGCGGTCGGCTCGAATGGGCGGTGCTGGATTGGAACGAACCGGCGATTCGGTTCTACGAATCGCTGGGCGCGGAGTTGAAGAAAGAGTGGGTCATCAACCGCGTGACCGGCGACGCCCTGCAACAATTGGCCGCACGAAGCTGAACCGTTCCGCATTGATCCCACGAGTGACCGCGATGCGAATTCGATTGATGATGGCGTTGATCCTCGGGTTGACCGCCACGACGGTGACGGCGGCGGACCCGTTCCCCCATGCGTTTCTGGCGACCGGCGGGGAAACCTTCATCACGAACGAAGCGGGCAAGACTGTCTGGACCTACCCGCACGCCACCCGCGACGGTTGGGTGCTGGAGAACGGCAACGTCCTGTTGGCACTCTCGAAGAGTAAGACCTACCCGCACGGCGCCGTGGCGGAGGTTGACCGGCAGGGCAAAACAATCTTCCAATTCTTGGGCACGCAATCCGAAGTGAACACGGTACAGCCGCTAGAGAACGGCGTCGTGCTGCTGACCGAAGCGGGCGACAAGCCCCGGTTGCTCGAAGTCAACCGCGACGGCAAAATCCTGGTCGAACTGGCCCTTCAAGCCCAGACGAAAGACCACCACTTGCAAACGCGCATGAGCCGCAAGCTGGCGAACGGCAATTACCTCGTGCCGCAACTGCTCGACCGCGTTGTGAGAGAATACGACCCGAAGGGCAAAATCGTCTGGGAGGCCAAGACCCCGCACATGCCGTTCACCGCGATCCGGTTGCCGAACGGGAACACGCTGATCGGCTGCACGCTCGGCGACGTGGTGATCGAAGTCGATAGTCAGGCCAAGGATGTGTGGCGGGTCACGAACGACGACTTACCCGGCAAGCCAATCAACGATGCGTGTGGCGTCCAACGCCTCCCCAACGGCAACACGGTCATCACCAGCCACCACGCCACCGCCCAACAGGTGAAACTCACCGAAGTGACGCGGGACAAGAAAGTGGTCGCAACCTACCGCGACGACCGCAAAACCGGCATCCACCACGTCCAAATCCTCGACGCCGACGGCAAACCGCTGACGGTCCAGTTGCGGTGACAACTGGTTGAGCACGGCGATTCCTCGCGTGTCCTTGTCCCGTCCCGCCCTATTCAGCGTACCGGGGCGGTGCTAAAGTAACTACCAGTGTTTTGTCGGGGAAGCTCCCCGGTTTTGTTTCCACCTGCTCGCCGAGCGCCGACCCCTATGCCGACGCCGACATCGAATATCCGGAACTTCTGCATTATCGCACACATCGACCACGGGAAAAGCACCCTGGCCGATCAGTTCCTTCTGAAAACCGGCACCATCTCGGAGCGGGACATTCGTGCCCAAACCCTGGACAGTATGGACCTCGAACGGGAACGCGGCATCACGATCCGGATGCACCCGGTTACGATTTACCACGATTACAACGGCCAAAAGTACGAACTCAACCTCATCGACACGCCGGGGCACGTCGATTTCAATTACGAAGTCTCTCGTAGTCTCGCCGCGTGTGAAGGCGCGATTCTGCTCGTCGATGCGTTTCAGGGCGTGCAAGCGCAGACCGTGGCCAACGCCTTCTTGGCAATGGAAGCGGGGCTAAAACTCGTCCCGACACTGAACAAGATTGACCTGCCCCACGCCCGTCCGGACTTTGTGATCGGTGAAATGGAGCAAGCGGTCTTTACCGACCCGGACGAGGTAATGCGGGTCAGCGCGAAGGCGGGCATTGGGATCGAAGATTTGTTGGCTGCCGTGATCGACCGCGTGCCGGCGCCAGCGGGGTCACCGGATGCGCCGCTCAAGGCGATGATTTACAACTCGCACTTCGACACCTACAAGGGCGTCGTCGTTTACATTCGACTCATTGATGGCTCGCTGAAATCCGGCCAGCGGGTCAAGTTCATGCGCACGGGGCGCGAGTACGTCATCACAGACATGGGCCAGTTCCGACCCGGCATGGTGATTTGTAACGAACTGAGTGCGGGGCAAGTCGGCTACTTCACGGCGAACATCAAGAACATCGAAAACGTGAACATCGGCGACACCGTGACCGATGCGTTCAACCCGACTGCCGAACCGATGACGGGGTACAAAGAGCCGAAGCAGATGGTCTACTCCGGCCTGTTCCCGGTGAACAACAACGAGTTTGAAGACCTGCGGGAAGCGCTCGGCAAACTCAAGCTCAACGACAGCAGTTTCACGTTCGTCCCGGAAGTGTCGGACGGCCTCGGCTTCGGCTTCCGGTGCGGCTTCCTGGGGATGCTACACCGCGAAATCATTCAGCAGCGGCTCGAACGGGAAAGCGAACTGAACCTCGTTCAAACCGCCCCGAACGTCACGTTCGAGATTCTCAAAATGAACGGTGAGGTGCTCACCGTTCACGGCCCGCAAGACGTGCCCGACGGCGGCTTCGTCAAAGAATTCCGCGAGCCGATTGTGCGGATTAGCTTCCTCATTCCGTCATCGAACATCGGCGACTTGATGGGGATGTGTACCGAACGGCGTGGGACGTTCGTGCGGATGGAACACCTCAGCCCGCAACGGGTGATCTTGGTGTTCGAGATGCCACTCGCGGAAGTGATCTACGACTTGTACGACAAGTTGAAATCGGTGACACACGGGTACGGAACGATGGACTATGAAGTTCTCGGTTATCGCGCCGCCGATCTGGTGCGAATGGACATTCTCGTTCACGGCAACAAGGTCGATGCACTTTCCATCATCGTCCACCGGGGTACGGCGGAGCGGCGGGGGCGGAAGGTGTTGCAGAAGTTGCGCGAAGAAATTGACCGGCACATGTTTGAAGTGTCGTTGCAAGCGGCCATCGGCGGGCGGATCATTGCCCGCGAGTCCATTGCCGCGATGCGCAAGAACGTGACGGCGAAGTGTTACGGCGGCGACATTACCCGCAAGCGCAAGCTCTGGGCCAAGCAAGCCGAGGGCAAGAAGCGGATGAAGCAAATTGGCCAAGTGGAAGTTCCGCAAGAAGCCTTCCTCGCGGTCCTCGAATCGGGCGACGACTAATCCATTAGTTCCCCACGGACTCCGATCCGTGGGGTCTTTGCACGTGTCGGGTGAGGAATGCGAATCGTGGATCGACCCCCGACGCCGGAATCGGACACCCCGGAATTGCCGGACGACCAGCCTGTTGCAACGCCGTCCGGTGTCACTTGGACCGACGAACAACACCGTCACATACCGTCCGCCTTCACTCCGTCACCCCACGCTGCCCCGCCGCCTGAAACTTTTCAGCCGACCACCACGCGCCGGTTCGTGCAAATCTTCGCCGTGTTTCTCTGCTTCTTCTTGCTGGCGCGAACGGTTGCAGTCGAACCGTTTGGGGTGCCGACTGGCAGCATGGCGCCCGCCCTCATCGGCAATCATCGGGAAGCGGATTGCCCGCGCTGCGGCTACCTCCTGCGGGTTGGGGAGCCGGGGCCGGACGCGCGACCCGTGAAGTTTGAAGCGTGTCGGTGCCCGATTTGCGGGGAGGTTGTCGATTTGTCGCAGGCCCGCGAAGTGCCCGGCGATCGGCTCATGGTGGACAAAACGGTGTACCACGCCCGCAACCCCAGGCGCTGGGAAGTCGCCGTGTTTCGGTGCCCGGCGGATCTCTCGAAGCCGTATGTCAAACGAGTCGTCGGGTTGCCGGGCGAGCGGATGCAAATTACGGGCGGCGACTTGTACGCCAACGGCGAACTGCTGCGGAAAACTCTCTCCCAAGTCCGCGAAACCCGGATCCTCGCGTTCGATCTCAACACGCCCCTGCCACAAGGCTGGAACGTCCGCTGGCTGATGGAACGGCTCAATAACACCGCGAAGTTACCCGCGTTGTCACGCCGAACGCCTGACCGCACTGTCGATGACACGGTGCTCTCCGATCACGTCCTCCATCTCGACACCCTGGACAAGCCCGATGGCCTTGGCTTGACGTATCGCAACTGGAACCTCGATAGCCGCGAAGAAGAACCCGTAAACGACTTCTTGGGTTACAACGGCCAGCCGCCCGAACGGCGCGGGTTTGGGCGTTCGTTCCCCGTTCCACTCGGCGACCCGGTCCACGACTTCAGTGTCACGTTCGACTTGGACGTGAAAGCCGGGTCCGGGAGCTTCGCGTGTCGGCTGTCCGATGGTGCCGATAGCGTGCGTGCGGACTTCCCCATTGGCGTGAATTCACCTTTGCCCGATGTACAAGTGGCCCAGGATGGTGGCCGGACTCCGGCGACCGGCACAGGTCATCGGCTCGAAGTTGGGAAAACTTACCGCGTCGAGTTTGCGTTCGTGGACCGTCGCGCAAGTCTAGCAATCGACGGAACCGAAGTCGTGCCGGCACTGGATTTGCCCCACGATCCACCCGGTCGGCCCCGTCGCGGTGGGATGAGTCGCCCCGTGCAACTGGGTGCGAAAGGCGTGTCAGTCGTGGTGAAAAACTTCAAGCTCTACCGCGACATTCACTACTTGGGCGTCGGAAGTGCTACGAAAAGCTGGCAACTCGGCCCGAAAGAATACTTCATGATGGGCGACAACACGTCGAACTCGCACGACAGCCGGGTTTGGACCGTGAACGATGTTCCGACACCGGGCGTGCCAGAAAAGGACTTCATCGGTAAACCATTTCTAATCCACCAACCGATGCGGTTGACGCGGATCCCATTCAATGACCGCGAGTGGATTGTTCAAACGCCGGATTGGACCCGAATGCGGTGGATGCGATGACTGGCATCAAGCGGTGGAATAGTATGTTCTGGGATTTTGGCGTTTTGTAGGTCGTGGTCGAGGAGGCTTTGCGACGAGGCCCGACACTCGACCACCACTGTGCAAACGGCTGATTCCTTTCGCTTCGGTGTCGTGTGTCGGGCCTCGCAAAGCCTCGACCACGACCTACAAAGCGAACCACCGAGAAATGGCGGCGTTGAAGAATCGAATTACCGTTGTATCACTGTGTGTTTGGATTCCGGTTCCTGTTCGAGATCAGCATGGCAATTTTGAAGTCGTCCGCCAAACCCATCGACCCCACCCACCCGAAAGATTCGTTCCGGGAAGTCATCGAGACGATTGTGTTCGTCGTCGCCCTCGTGTTGATGTTGAAGCTCTTCATTGTGGAAGCGTTCGTCATCCCCACCGGGTCGATGGCGGAGACACTGTACGGCTACCAGAAAATGGCGACGTGCCCCGATTGCGGGCACAACTACCCCGTCAATTGCAGCGACGAAGTCGAACCGCAAAACGGTGCGACGCGGCTCATCACGGGCGCTACTTGCCCAAATTGTGGTTACCGCTGGGTATGGACACAACCCGAGAAACCAGGGAATGGGAGCGGGGACAGGGTGTTGGTTCACAAAGCACTTTACAACTTCACGGACCCGAAGCGCGGGGATGTGGTCGTCTTCAAGTTCCCCGTCGATCCGCAGTTGAATCACACCGCCCAAAACTACATCAAACGGCTCTCGGGTCTGGGTGGAGAAACGATCGCCATCTACCGTGGCGACTTGTACGTCTGCAATTCGTTGCAATACCCGGAAGACGCACGGGACTCGTTCAACGAACTCCTGTACCCGCGGCCAAAAGCCGAGGACCGGGATCGAATCTGGGAAGGCCCGGAAGTCAACCGGCTGAGTCGGACTCAACCCCCGTACATTTCGCTCGGGATCGACTTCACCTATCACAACAAGCCAGCCCCGCTTGCACTCTTTGACGCGAGCCGGCAACGCGGTTTTACGACCACGGCGGCAGGCGGGTTTGAGTTGATTCGCAAGTCCGACGACATGGCCATGTCCATGCGGCGGATCGTGTACGACAACGAAAACCAGTCGCAGTTCCTGCAAAAGAAGGGCGTGCCGGCCCGGTGGCAAGCCGAGACCGGGAACTGGAAGATCGACAAACCGGAGACGCCGAAGGTCTTCACGCACAATGGTGACGAAACGAACTGGCTGCGGTACCGGCACCGCATGGCGACAACTCGGGAAGAGTGGAAACGGGTGGAAGGCGGTTACCAAGAAGGCTTGTTCCCGCCCACACTGATTACCAACTTCCTCGGGTACAACTCCTACGAAGAAGGCGGAGAAATGGTCCGCCAAAATAACGGGGATCGGTGGGTCGGCGACTTAATGATTGAATGCGCGGCGAAAGTGTCGGGGCCATCCGATGAAGTGGTTTTGGAACTCTCGAAGGGAATGCACCGTTTTCAAGCTCGCTTCACGGGTGGTCAAGTGAAACTCGTCAGTGTCGGGCCGGGTGGGAAGGAACTGGCTTCGCAACCGACCAAGATGACAGCGGGTGGGACTTACGACCTGCGGTTTGCGAATTTTGACAGCCGCCTGCGGGTCTGGGTCAACGGAACCCGGATCGACTTTGGCAGCGCCGCCGATATGCCACCGTGGGACACAACCGGGTACGATCAAGCCCTCGGCGCGATTGCGTCCGCACTCTTTGCACCCACCCCGAGCGATACCAATGACGGCATGCCGCTCATGAACCTGGGTGCCAAAGGCATTGGCGCGACGGTTCATAATGACATCGCCGCTCCCGCCAGCCTTGGGGCAAAAGGGAACGTGGAATTCCGCAAGATCATGCTCTGGCAGGACACGTTCTTCACCCCTGGCGAAGACTATCGCAGCAACTACGCGATCCCGGCCAGCCCTGCTGACCCGATTGACACGTACTACGTGCAACCGGGTCACTATCTTTGTTTGGGGGACAATAGCGGGCAAAGCTCCGACAGCCGCAAATGGGGCCTCGTGCCGGAACGCCTGATGCTCGGCAAAGCCCAGTTCGTGTTTTACCCCCGAACCCGAATCGGCTTCATTAAGTAGAAGTGGGTGGATTTCAGGATTTCGGTTTCCCGGCGAACCGGCGACGTGAGTCGCCTGGGTGATAACCTTCCCGCTGCTTGTGGCTATCCACCCGGCAGCTTACGCAGCCGGTTCGCCGGGATGAAAACCGATGCTGAGCGGTGAAACACACATCCGGGTCCGTTACGCCGAAACCGATCGGATGGGGCTGCTCCACCACGCGAATTACCTTGTTTATTTCGAGCAAGCCCGCACGGAACTGCTCCGGGCGCTGGGCGGCAACTATAAAGACCTCGAAGACCAAGGCTATTTGCTCGTGTTGACCAAGGTGGAAGTGAAGTACCGCAGCCCGGCGTACTACGACGACGTGCTAACCATCCGCACCACAGTGACGCGAACGTCCCCGGTGCGGTTGGAACACAAGTATGAGGTCTTCAACCCGACTGGTAAGCTCTTGGCCGAAGGCTCGACGACCTTGGCCTGCATCGACAAAGATGGGAAAATCCAAGCGATGCCGAGTTGGCTGAGTGCGGCAAAGTAACGATCAGCCCCGATCACCGGAGAGCACCCGTGCAGCGACTTTGGATTCATACCGTGCTGCCGTTCGTGTTTTGCATGATGCCTATTGCAGCGGCATTGTTGCTGTTCGCGGCCATTCCTCCGGACGCGCGGGCCGATTACCTCGAACGTGTCGCCAAGTCCCAAATCGACTGGCTGATTCTCGCCCTCGGCACGCTTTTGTTTACAACCCAAATCATCCTCACGTGGCGGGCGTTGCGGTGGAAGGAAGTCAACTTCGACGAGCGCCCCGATAAGTGGCTTGAGAACCTTGCCCAAGCCGCCGAGTGGTTCCCACTACTTGGGCTGATTGGAACGGTCGCGGCGATCCTGCAAACCTTCGGCTCGTTCAAAGCGGCGACGAACCCGACGCCCCAACAGATCATCCGCGAGTACGCCCCGGCGATCACCGCGACCGGCAGTGGCCTGTTCATGGCGCTCATGAACATCTTGCCGCAATGGATCGTTCGCGTGGGCCGCGACTTGATTCGTAGCCTCGGCGGGGAAGCCAAGCCCATCGAAGTGAAAGCACCGCCGCCGCAGATCGTCGAACTAACGTCCGCGCAACGGCCACTCGACGGCTACCAAAACATCTCACGCGGGGGCAACGCATGATCCGGCCCCCGCAACGGTCCATCACGCGGTTCTTCATCCCGCTCATCGACGTGCTGATTTTGCTGTTCTGCATCTTCTTGTTGATGCCGTTCGTCAGTAACCCGGAAGGGACGCCGGACCCCGACAGTGCCGATAGCACGACCGGGAAATCCGTTGAAGAACTCCGGCAAAAGCTTCTGGAGTTGGAGTTGAAAGTTGAGCAATCTAACGTCGAGATCGACCGCTTGACCCGTGCCGCTAGCAACCCCGCCAGCCGCATGAGCGTTCGCGTGATGGAGATTGACGCGACCAACGGCAAGCTGTTCTACTTCGATTCGGACAGCGCCGACCCACGGCAAGAAGTCCGCGACCAAGCCGACGCCCAACGACTGATCGACCAACACCGACGGGGGGCGAAAGGCAAAGACGTGTTCTTTCTGATCTTGTACCCACGCAAGCGATCCGGTTTCCCGGAGCAACCGCAAATTGAGGCCTACCGCCGCTGGTTCCAGGACGTTCCGCACGGCTTCGACAACCCGTGGGGCGTGGTGAAATCTTAAAGTTGAGGAATGGGACCATGACGACTCTCCTGGCATTTCTTTTCGTGAACCCCGAACACGTCACCGCGCTTCTGATGAACTTCCTCGCTGTGGGCGGGGGCTTCTTGGCTGGGTTTGTGTTGATGGGTCTGGCGGCCTATTTTTTGGACCGCTGGTTAACCGGCGGCAAATCGCCGGACGGCCTTCACAAAGTGCTCCGCATGATCGGCGGGGTTTGTGGGGCAATTATTGTGGCCCTGATCGTGTTCGGCGCCGGCAACGGTGGCACAACCGATGGCCCCGGCAAGGGCGACGGGACCACCGAGAGAACCGGCAACAGTTCGGGGACATCAACGGTGTCCACCGAACAGCAACCTGTGACGCCACTAACGACACCGGAACCGAAGGGGCCGGAAGAGACGCTGAAAATCATGATTCTCAGTGGGACCGATGTCAAGGATGAGAAGTTCTACAAGATCGAGAAAGACCCAACGCCGAAGACGTTGGCTGAAGTCAAAGACGCCATTGCAACCCGCAAGGCCACGACCACGAAACCACTGGCGATTGACATCCAGTTGACACCCCGTACCGATCGCAACAATAGTGGTGTCAAGGAACTCGAAACCTGGGCACGCGACGCCGGGATGCGTGTCATTCTCCCGAAAAAAGAGTAGTCTTTGCCCGATGGCCACTGCCCCGCAAACTGCCGAACCCGCCCGCAACGCAACCAGCCCCCGCACGCCACGAGTCGTCTTTTTCGGCCCGCCGCTTTCCGGCAAGTCCGCCCTCCTTGATGTGTTCATTCGCACAATGAAGCCGGACGAGTTCACGGTCACGTTAACGGCAACTCAGCCAACGAATCGAGTGGGTCGGGAAATCGTCCCCCACGACATCCCAGTTGAAAATCCGACCGTGGGCGCACTGGGCAGTACCTTTACGCTCTACGATTGCGATGGGAAAGCCGCCGGTGATTTACTGAACTCACCGGAAGCGGTGATTCGCCGAACCTCACGCGGCACACTCGTCGATGAGGTCCGCAACGCCGATGCGTTGATTTTGATTATTGATGCCTATGCCTCCGATGCTGTGGTCAACCAGACGCTGCAAAACTTTCAGGGCTTTGTCAAAGGACTCCAGCAGGGCCGCACCGATGGCCGGGAAGTCGGCGGCCTGCCGGTGTTTTTGACGCTCACGAAATGTGATGCGCTGTACC
>JANLRE010000283.1:0-4745 GCA_031368205.1 Fimbriiglobus sp.
TACCATCGAACTGAAGGATACCTTTCTGGCATTTTTAATGATTGCGCATGGCTGAGGGGAAGACTTGAAAGACTGGCGGCAATGCGTGGACTCGTGGGCGTGGGCCACGTCGCTTGTGCCGCAAAACAAGATCGTTGAGAACTCCCTCCGGCGGTGCATGAACGAGTGGGATCGTGAGCAAGAGCAACGGAAGCCGCTGGGCTTTCCGGAGCTAATCGTGCGGGCGAGCCACCGCCAGTTTCCGCACACGTTGCCGCTCGAACTGGAGCAGAAGATTTGCGGCATGACCGCCGTTCACAACATGCTGACCGATCCGCGACTGGAGGAAAAGTATTGGAGACGGATGCGACAGGGCAATTTCACAAAAACACCAACAATGGCACTGGCGGACTTCGCCGAAGACACGTCGTGCCAGATCCACTTACGAATCGAATGACTTTGAGTCACAAGGAGAGCGACAATGTTCGATCCATCACTCGGTCGCTGGCTAACGGCTGACCCAATCGGATACGCAGCCGGGGATGTCAACCTGTACGGGTACGAGGGGGACAATCCGACAAACACGTTGGATCCTTCTGGATTAGCCAAACAACCACCCGGACTGACCGTCGAAATCGTGAAACCGCCATTCCATTTGCCGGGGAACGTATACACGCCCAATGGCTTACAGATTACCTATCAACTCAACGGAATTCACAAGATCGAGTTCATTCAGTTCAAACAAGTGTCTATCAAGTACACATGCTCCAGCTTCAAAGACTGCAGCATTAAGGAGCAAGGGTATCTCGGCGGAAATCACACCCACGGTGATCAATCGACAACTTTTTCGCCACCGGGTCAACCCATCTGGGAAATCGATCGTGGTTTCCAAACTGATACTCCGTTTTACACATCAACTGATCCTGACCCATTTAGTCCAAATTCTGCGTCTCAAATGGAAGATTATCCTATCATCGCTGAAGAAGCTCGCAATGATGTCAAAGATCGCTTGAAGCGAATGGAAGAACGACTCAAGCGGAGATACCCGAATGAAGGTGGTATTTCCTGCACTGCGATGGTCAAAGCCAACTTCCGAACTTACATTCTGGTAGACGGAAAGGTGATTGGACACGTGCCTTGGAGCATCAGCACGGGTTCGGGTCCGTCCGTCGGAGACTTTGTACCCGGTGGTTTACCCGCCCCGTTGAACGGGATCATTAAGGACCGGTATCCTGATTTCCCTGCTACACGGTGAAAAGGAACACACAAACTTTTTGGAGAGGTTGAAATGCAAAAACGATTAGCCGTACTCTTGTTCTTTCTGATGCCAGCTTTGCTTTCCGCTAGCCCGGCGCCGAACGACAGCCCCAAAAAGCACTTTCATCCTGCTACTAAGGGAACTAAGTGGGTATACAAAAATGGCAAAGTACGGTTTGCCTACAGAATCAATGAGATCGAGAATGTGGGCGATGCCACAATTATCCATGTCGTCTCAGAGGAAGCAAACGACAAGACATCTCCCAACGAAACTTTGTCACTGAACAACAAGGGTATTTTCCGCATTCGGACCGGCACAGAAAAACTTGACCCTCCAGTGTGCCTGCTTAAGCTGCCCGTTCAAGTCGGTGCTGAGTGGAGCGGGCCGCTCGATGACTTTGTACTTGTAGATACCAGCAAAATTGTAAAAATCGAAGAAATCACTGTGCCCGCCGGGAAGTATAAGACCATCCGCGTTGAACTCGATTTACAATTTAAGGACGTCTTCAAAACCGACACACACCCGCCAACGCTTTGGTACGCAGAAGGAGTTGGCCTTGTCAAGTATCACATCGGCGAATCAACCAGTGAGCTGGTGGAGTTCATTCCAGCGAAGTAATAAACCCACACGGGCAGCATGACCGCATCCCTAACGCCGCATGTGGGACGAGCCAAACCGACATATCTACCATGTCGCCGGTGGGTTGTTGTGGCCGTTATCGTTTTGACTCTGGTAACAGCAGCCACGCTCT
This sequence comes from Fimbriiglobus sp., assembly GCA_031368205.1. Lineage (GTDB taxonomy): Bacteria > Planctomycetota > Planctomycetia > Gemmatales > Gemmataceae > Fimbriiglobus. The sequence continues at coordinate 1,989 of JANLRE010000283.1, forward strand.
TCATCGCCGAAGCTCGATACGAAGCTCGCGTGTCGCGTACTCGCGGCCGGATGTCTCAGCTTGGGCTTGCTCTTCAAGCCTACCGCGAGAAAAATGGAAGCTTACCACCTGCCTACATCGCCGACGAGAAAGGCACGCCGATGCACAGTTGGCGAGTGCTTCTTCTTCCCTATTTCGAGGAAGATGATTTCTACCGGCAGTACAACTTCAAAGTGCTTTGGAATCATCCTGACAATGTCGAGCTAGCCGCACGTTACCCGCAAATTGCCATGCGATACCAAAGTGGCGACCGGGTTCGTTCACCGCTCGAAACACATTTCTTTGCAGTCACGGGGTCCAACACGCTTTGGCCGGGTAGCATTTCCATAGACAAAGGCGTACTAGCTCAAAACATGGATAAAGTCGCTGTAGTGCTTGGGACCGAAAACGGTCATCACTGGATGGAGCCACATGATATTAGAATAGATGTAGCGCCCCTCGACCCATCCCCAACTTCCGACATGATGTTTCTCACTGCTGAGGGAGTCGTTGGCCAGTATGACGGTCGATCAGCACAGTATTTCCGCGTAATAGATTTCACTCACGAGTTGATCACAGTACGAACCAAACGATAAGTTCAACCACGTCCTATCCCGACAGAATTGCCGTCGCCGCTTTTCGCCCCTGTCCGTTCGCAACTGATTTAGGTTCAATAATAGCCTCTCGTATTCTCCGAGGCGGTTGCCCATGCGTGTCCTGTTGACGGCGGATCAGATTCGCACCCGCGTGGAAGAGATCGCGGCGGAGATTCGTCGGAACTATTCCGGGCAGCCGTTTACCGTCGTCGGCATCTTGACCGGCAGCCTCGTGTTCCTGGCGGACTTGATTCGGCAGATCGGGTTACCGTTGCAAATTGGGTTAATTCAAGCGTCCAGCTATCGCGGCACGGCCACCAGTCCGGGCGAACTCATCGTGCAGGATAGCTTGTTGCCGGACGTTCACGGGCGGCACTTGTTGGTGTTGGATGACATCCTGGACACCGGGCAAACCATCACCCGACTGGTGAAACACCTCGAAGCCAAGGGCGCGGCGACGGTTCGCACCTGCGTGTTACTCCGCAAGATTGGTCGGCAAAAGGTGGCGTTTGAACCGGACTACACCGGGTTTAGCATCCCGGATGCGTTCGTGATCGGGTACGGTCTGGACTTCAACGACGACTACCGCCACCTACCGTTCATCGGGGTGCTACCCACTGCCGACGACGGGGAACACTAAATCGGGTTCTACACGACTGGGTCTTCCAAGCCGTGGCCGACGAGTTCGATGAAGACATCTTCGAGGGTGGGTTCCACTTTCTTCAGCGTGAGAATCTTGCCGCCACGAGTGACGATGGATTGCACCACCTGCCCGATGGCGGTCTCGTCGCTGAGCGCGACTTTGAGTTCGATCGTGGTGGGCGTCTCGGTTTTAGTCGCTTGATGCACACCGGGGATGGCGTGCAGTTCCGCGAAGTCGTCACGCCCCGGTGCGAGGCTCAGTTCAAAGATCGGGTACTTTTGCACCTGTCGTTTGAGGTTCGCCGGCGTGTTGCAGGCCAGCACTTTGCCTTTGTCGATGATCGCCAAGCGGTCGCACAACTCGTCCGCTTCGGCCATGTAGTGCGTGGTGAGCAGCATGGTGCGACCTTGCTTTTCCTTCATCCACTTCTTGATGAACACCCGGATGGCTCGCGCTGCGGTCACATCTAGCCCGAGTGTCGGTTCGTCCAGGAACAGGATCTTGGGATCGGTGAGGAACCCGCGACAGAAGTTCATTTTCTGCCGCTGCCCCGTGGAAAGGTGGCTCACGCGGCTGTTGCCCTTGTCCGTGAGCGCCACGACATCCAACATCATTTCGGTGCGTTCTTTGATGTCCTCGTTCGGCACGCCGTAGATGCGGCTAAACAGCCAAAGGTTCTCGCGGACGGTCAAGATGCCGTACCCCGACGACTCCCCGCCCGACACCATGTTAATGAGCGGTCGCACGGAATACGGATCGGTGATGACATCGTGGCCATCGACCCAGGCTTTGCCGGTGGTCGGCGCCAGGAGCGTCGTCAAGATTTTGATGAGCGTGGTTTTGCCCGCCCCGTTCGGCCCGAGTAGCCCGAACAGTTCGCCGGGGCGAACGTCCAACGTCACCCCCGCCAGAGCCGTAAACTCCGCCGGGCCGTCCGTCGGTTTCGGTTTGCGGAACCACCCCTTACGCGGCTTACGGTAGGTGCGGGTCAGGTTCTCGGTGCGGATCGCGTATTGTTCCATTGTGTCGGTATTTTAGGCACGGGTGACGGCCCGTGTTGGGATTCTTTGAAATACTCAGAGCGCAAAGCCCACGGTTCATGAACCGTGGGCTTTGCGCTACCTGCCAACTCGCTGGCCAGAACCAATCAGAAAAACCTGTTCGCTGGAAAATTCCCGGCTAGGGGTGGGGTGGGAGGCGTTTCTTCCAACAAAGCGGTCATGCGGTTCCGGCCTCACTCACTTCTCACATCCCCATCCAACTTGAAATCCCGCGTGGCATCTGACACAACTAGAGTATTCGTATTCGCTCATTCCTCCCGAGGTGTTTATGGCCACGTTGTCTGCATCGCAGGTGTCGGCGGTTCCGAATGAGTTAGGGCGGTTCGGGCCGTATGGCGGGCGGTTCGTGCCGGAAACGTTGATGTTTGCGCTCGACCAATTGGATCAGGCGTATCAGGAGGCGAAGCACGACCGCGCGTTCATGGCGGAGTTTCACACG
>JANLRE010000295.1:0-4762 GCA_031368205.1 Fimbriiglobus sp.
CAGAACTCACGACACTCGATAATGTCTTGCTACCAGCCTACATTTCGCAATCCGTCCTGGGTTGGTGGAAAACTCGCACCCACTGGAAGAAACGTGCCACGGCGCTGATCGAGCGAGTTGGCTTGGGACATCGGCTGAACCATAAGCCACGCGAACTGTCAGGTGGAGAATTGCAACGAGCAGCTGTGGCGCGGGCATTATTAACAAGCCCACGAATCTTGTTAGCCGATGAACCAACGGGGAACCTCGATACGGAAACCGGCATCGAGATTGTGAAACTGCTCCGGCAACTCAACCGCGACGACGGCGTCACGATTGTGATGGTCACGCACAACCTCGAAATCGCCTCGCTCACCGATCGCATCGTGCGGATGACTCACGGCGTGGTCACGGAAGACAACCACAGTTCGTTTCGTCGCCCGATGTTGACGGCAGTGTAAGAAAGCGTCAGGCAAATCATGTCCGCGAAAGTTTGGATTGATGGTCGGTTTGTGGACAAGATTAACGCGAAAGTCAGCGTCTTGGATCACGGCCTGTTGTTCGGCGACGGTGTGTGCGAAGGGACGCGGATTTACGGCGGGCAGGTCTTTCAACTTCCGCAACACCTCGAACGACTGTTCGCAACGGCGGCACTCATCGGCCTGAGAATTCCCCTCACTCCTGAGGACATTACGCAGGTCGTTCACGATTCAATTACGCTGAACGACCGCACCAACGGCTACGTCCGCATCACCGTGACTCGCGGCGCGGGCATGATGGGGCTTGACCCACGTAAGTGTGAACCGTGCGTCATCGTCATCGCGGACGACGTGCTGGTTTACCCCAAGGAAGTGACCGAGTTCGGTTTGCACATTATCACTTCGCAAAGCGTCCGACGATACAGCAGTGACATTGCCAGTCAAGGTTCAACGCTCAGCACAATTCATGCGGTCTTGGCGAAGCGCGAAGCGTTGCAGGCCGGTTGTCTGGATGCGCTGATTTTGGATGAACAAGGGCGCATCACGGGCACGACGGACGGCGCGTTTTTCCTAGTTATTGGGAACGTGTTGAAGACTCCATCACTGGCATCGTGCCCTGATCCGATCATGCACCGTTACGTGAAATCTCTCGCGGAAAGTGTTGGCTACGAAGTTGTTGAAGAATCACTGACACCGCAAGAACTTACACAATACGATGAGGCTTTTCTGGCCAGTTCCTCGGCAGGGATCGTGGCAATCATCTCCATTGACCAACAGGCAATCGGCACCGGGCTTCAAGGGCCAATCACGCAATTGTTGCGCGAACAATTTGCCGTCGCGGTACTGCTAGGATCAGGCGAACCGGCTGCGTAAGCTGCTGGGTGGGCTGCCACACGCATCAGGCTAGTTATTACCCAAGCGACTGACGTGCCGGTTCGCCAGGAATGCCAAAATCGACACCGGCATCCTGGGCACGACTACAATGTTGTTACACCATGAACACCCACACAACACCAGCACTGGAATTGCCCCTAGACCTGCTTTTGAAGCGGGATCGGTTGCTTGCAGTGCTGCGTGAGTTCCCTGGCGTGGCCGTCGCATTCAGTGGCGGTGTGGATAGCACGGTTGTGGCTGCCGCCGCGTTCCTTGCACTCGGCGAAAAAGCCGTTGCGGTCACGGCGGACAGTGCCAGTGTCCCGCGCACCGAGATTGCCGAAGCGAAGGCGTTGGCCAAGCTCATCGGCATTCGGCACGTCATCGTTTCGACACAAGAATTCGACAACCCGGACTACCTCAAAAACGACGGTTCTCGTTGTTACCACTGCAAAAGTGAACTGTACGATCGCATCGAAACGTTGCTCCCGGAACTGGGCGTGCCGGTGATGTGTAGCGGGGCGAATCTCGACGACCTCGGCGACTACCGGCCGGGGTTGATGGCCGCTTCGGAACACCATGTTCGCCACCCCCTTCAAGAAGCCGGTTTCACGAAAGCGGATGTGCGGGCGGTTGCGAAATCATGGGGATTGCCGGCGTGGGACAAGCCTGCATCACCCTGTCTGTCGAGTCGGTTGGCACCGGGTCTCGTCGTGACGCCGGAACGCACCAATCGCATTGAACACGCCGAGGCATTTTTACGAAGCCACGGCTTGCGCGAGTGCCGGGTCCGCTACCATGACGGTGATCTCGCCCGGATCGAAGTGCCAATCGCCGAGATCGCCCGCTTCGCAACCGACCCGTTACGAACGCTGTTGCACAGCCGGTTCAAACAACTCGGGTTCAAATTTATCACGCTCGACCTGGACGGCTTCCGCAGCGGAAGTTTGAATGAATTGGTGTCGCTCGAACTCCGCACAAAATTCGCCCTCCCACAGACCCAGAAATCGTCATGACTCCACTGCCAGCCCCCACCGCACTCGATGCCTATTTTCTCGAAGCCCGGTGTCGCCTCCTGGATATTGCTGCTTTTTTGGACCGGATTGAACGTGGTGAGAGCGGAACGACTACAGCCACCGACCCTCGATTGGCCAAGATTCAGCGCGCCTTAGCCGTGTTGATGGAGCAACCTTCGCACCGGGCCGAAGCGATTCAACAGATTTTCTCGCTCGACTATGATCCCACTTGGGAACGGCCCATACCCCGATAATTCGGGCATGACCGTGAAGATTCTGGTGGTGACAATCAAGGATTTGTGGCACAACACGAACAACCCGCTAGACTAGGCGATTACTGCCGGTTGCGACTCGCACCGATTCCGATTTCTGGCCCTGAGGTCGTTTATGCCGATCAAGGTCACTTGCCCCAAATGCCAAGGCGTTCTCCACGCACCCGACGACGCGGGTGGTAAACGGGGCAAGTGCCCCACGTGCGGAACCGTGTTAGCCATCCCAGCCCAAACTGGCATGGCCGCCGAACCGGAGTCGATGATTCCTCCGGAACCGCATCGGTCCACGCACGAAACGCCGTTTAAGTCCCCCGCAATGAATCGTCCACCCTCTGCGGAGGTTGGTCGCGGTTCATCCACGTCCGATGATGCCCGTCGATCGTCGTCGTTCGGGATGGTCCCGGATGCAGCATCCACGCACGATGCTCGTCGGGCGGCTCCAGGGCGATTGCCCCCGCCGGGTTTCGGCAGTCCGGAAGTACGCAAACCCGCCGACCCGTTCACTAAGCCGAACAAAGCCGCGAAAGGCAACTCACTGGACGGCCAATCTCGCGCCTGGCGCCGGAGCCGACGGGGACTGCTTTGGGTGCAATTTGCCTACTTCCTGTTCTTAGTTGCGATCCTAGCGATTGCGGGCTTATTGATAGCGTCGCACTTCGGCGTGAAGTTGCCGGACAAGACCCCTGGATATGCACAACAAGCCGAGGTCAGTTCGGTCACGGAAATCTTCGCCGCTGCCGGGCTAGTCCCGTTGATTCTGGGTCTACTCTGCCTCACACTCGGTCGATTCGGCACCGCCAACGCGCCACGAACCTCGTATGCCAAGGGCCTGTTATTGGCGTCCGCTCTGGCAACACTTCTCACAGTCGGGGGATTGATTGCCTACGCTGCAATGACGGGTGAACAAATTCGCACCTCCGGATTGATGCCTCCTGCCATGTTAATGGCTGACGAACCTGTGGGGATGATCCAACGCGGCGGGCTTGCACTCGCGGCGGTGTGTGCCCCGGTTGCCGAGCTACTCTTTGTCATCGGACTCGGTCGAATCGGTGCCAGCTTACATCATTCACGATTAGCAGGCCGTGGAACACGAGTGCTCTTGTTGGCCGCATTCGCGTTCATCGTGTTTGGTCTGGGTGCTTACGCCCACAGCCTGTACTCGTCGGACATCAACCGCTTGATTGCCGAACATGTCACGCCAAACATTAACAAAGCGGGCGAACACAAGGCGATCATCGTGCCCGCGATTGCCGTTGCCGTGGGGTTGTTCCTCTGGTTGGTTCACGTTCGACTCGTGGGGAGTGGTCGTCAGGCGATTCGGCAATGGCTCGACGAAAACGAACCCGCGTAGACCATCTTCTAAGGTGAATTGTCGATGTTGGACGCACTTCCCGTGACAGTCCGATTTTGTTGTCCCACCTGTGGCACAGGCTTTCGAGCCTCCCGCGCCACGGGTGGGACAGTGTTGAGTTGTCACGGCTGTGGCGAACAAATCCGCGTCCCCCGTCAACAGCACCCGATTGAATGCAGCGGTGAAGAGTCACCCTTTCTGACCCCGACGGTTGCCGCTGAAGCCCGCAGCGGAATCCGACTGCTGATGATCGGCTTGAGTCTTGTGGTCGTGCAACTGGCCAGCATTCTGACCGCCTATGCGATCTGGATTTGGTCCGTCGGTCCCGCGAAAATGCTTGAACGTGATCCCGGCAATCTGGGTCGAATTTTACTCGCGGTCTGGGTGTTTGATCTGGTGTTGGTCATGGCCCAAACTGTGGTCAAGTGGCTGGGCTATCAGCGGTGCGAAGCGATGGCGGCAGCGGTCGATTCTTCGGGCTGGATCACCGCGTCACGGTACGCGGTCTTGATGCGTGCGATCGGCTACTCGATCGCCTGCGTGCCGTGGGTGTTGGCACTTCCGTCCGCCGACACGTCACCCCTGATGAAAGCCCTGGTGCAAATCGGCCACTTAACCTGGATCGTAGGAATCGTTTTCGAGTTCGGCATTCTCTTCGTCTGGTTCCGCGTCCTGTCGGAACTCGGCGGACCCAACCTCACCCGCTCCGTCACCCGGTTCCTCTTCGCAACCGCCGCCAGTCTGGTAATCGGCGCTGTTGCCGTCAGCCTCACCGCCATCTCACTCGTGATG
>JANLRE010000310.1:0-1974 GCA_031368205.1 Fimbriiglobus sp.
TCGCCGGGGCGTAAGCCGGGGAACAGGTACTGCGGAAACGGCGTCGAGAGATCGTTGCCCACGTCCTTGCTGAACGCAAGAAACTCCGCCGTCACCCGCACGCACACCGTGTGAACGCCCATATCCCCCGGCCCGGTATCGCAACAGCCGTTGCGAAAGTAACCAGTCATCGGGGCCGTCGAACACGACTTGAGCGGCCCGCCCAGGACATTTTTTGCAGTGGCCATTATGAACTCCAATTTTCACCACGAATCACACGAATAAAGCCAAAACCAACGAGTTAAAGCAGCCAAACCAGCCAGCAAGTGTGACACACCGATTTTGACAATCCTGATTTTATTCGTTCTATTCGTGTTATTCGTGGTGACACATCTTTCATTAGCTCGGCAACAACTCTTTCACGGCGTCTTTTTCTTCGAGCAGTTCTTTCAGCGTGTTCTGAAACGCCGCTTGGCCGAAGGCGTCGTGTTTCAAGCCTTCGACAACGTGGTATTTGCCGTGCGTATCAACCGTGATGGGGTAGCCGAACACCATACCCGCCGGAACGCCGTATTCGCCTTTCGACACAATTGCCGCGCTAGTCCAATCGCCTTTCGGCGTGCCGGTGACGAACGACTTGACGTGGTCAATCGCCCCGTTCGCGGCGGAGAGTGCGGACGACAGCCCGCGGGCTTTGATGATCGCCGCCCCACGATTCTGGCACTGCGGCACGTACACCGTTTCGAGCCAAGCGCGATCGGTGATGACTTCCGTGGCCGGCTTGCCGCCGATTTTGGCGTTCGTGAAGTCCGGGAACTGCGTGTTCGAGTGGTTGCCCCAGATCGTCACTTGGGTCACGTCCGTGTTCGGCACACCGGCTTTGATGGCGAGTGCGGACACAGCCCGGTTGTGGTCGAGGCGGGTCATGGCGTGCCACCGTTCGGCGGGAATGTCCCGACCGTTCGAGTACGCCACGAGGCAGTTCGTGTTACACGGGTTGCCGACCACGAGAATCTGCACATCCGATGCCGCATTCTTGGCCAACGCCTTGCCCTGCCCGACGAAGATTCTGCCGTTCATGCCCAGCAAGTCTTTGCGTTCCATCCCCGGCCCACGCGGCGCCGCCCCGACGAGGAGTGCCCAGTTCACGCCGTTGAACGCCTTGTTCGCGTCGTCGGTGACGACGACATCGAGCAACGTCGAGAAGCCGCAATCGAGCAACTCCATCGCGTTGCCTTCGGCGATGTCCAGGGCTTGGCGGGCGCTCGGGTTCGGCGGGGTCCAATCGGGCTTCTTCGGGATTTCCAGCAAGTGCAAAATCACCTTCGTGTCCGCCCCGAACACCTCCCCGGACGCCAGCCGCGCCAGCATCGCATACGAGACGTTCCCGCCCGCCCCCGTGACGGCAACTTTGATGGTTCGGGCCATTGCACAAACTCCTAGTGGTTCGCCGGTAATGCCAGCAAAAGTGTTTCCCGATAGGTGTACGCCCCGCCCCGCCGAGTGCAAGAGCGATTACGGGTGTTGCGGAACGGTTGCGCGGGAAAATGCGAGACGTGAATCAGTCAAACGCCGCGACTTCGCCACCGGCACGGGTCATGAGGGCAGGTAACACGGCGTCCGCTTCGTATCGCAAGAATCGCACGGAGCCGTCACAGAAGCCGAAGTTCGCGCCGCCGGAGTGCAGCGACCAATAGTGAAACACGCCGCAATAGTCCTTGACCTGCCGCGCTTCAAAGTGGTACGGCCCGAGGCTGCATTTGCGGTACGCCGCGTAGGGGGTTCGCACGCCTTGTTCGCGGGAATTGATGGTGAAATCCAGCACCCCCGTTCCCCGTAGCCCCACACCGGCATACCACCAGCCGTAGAACAGGTCCGGACTCGGCGGGCGTTCGCCCATCAGCACGGTGTTGCTGGTCCCGTCGGTGATGTGCAGCAAGTTGGTGCGGGAATTGCGATAAATGACGCCGTCCAGGGTGCGGATGTTGGACCCGG
>JANLRE010000321.1:0-15636 GCA_031368205.1 Fimbriiglobus sp.
GTGACACCGTTGAATAATCGCCCGAAACCCTGACATGGTAAGGTGTTAGCATGTTCCGCGCGTCGAAAGTGCGGTTACTGATTCTGGTCGTGGCCGCGTGGGTCGTGTCTTCCAACACGAGCTTTGCGGGGTGGGTTTGTATCAAAAACGACACTAAACAAACCCTCATCATCCAAGAAGTGACGGACGGGCTGATTTTCAAACGTGGGAAGGTTGTGCGGCTTCTGCCGGGCGAAGTTTATCGGGAGTTTCAAACGCAAGCCGGCGAAAAGAAGATTCAAATCTTCGACTCTCGGGCACTCACGAAACCAGTTTATCAAGGCAAGATGACTTGGCACGCCGAAGACTTGATGCTGAAAGTCGAAACGAAAACAGAGCCAGACACTAAGGACGTGAAGTGGGCGTTGGTTGATACTAAACCAGTCGTCGAAACCATCGCCCGCGCCGCAGCACCGACCGTTCCCGAACCGAAGAAGCCGTAATTCCGGTCATACTTCAAAACGGTTCGTTGCCTCAACTCCCAAACGCGGCTAGATTGTGGCGGACGAGTATGCCCTCCCCCCACGTTCGTTAGCCGCATCCTATGACACCTTCGCCAATCGCCCGTGCCACCCGCGTTCGCTATTCGATTCTCTTTTTGTTGTGCATATTGGCCATGATTACCTACATGGACCGTGCCGCCAACGGTAGTGCCAAAAAAGCGATCATGGCCGACCTGAACGCCGCTGGCTCGACCTACACGGAAGATGACTTTTTCATCGTGCTGATGGCCTTTCAACTCGCCTATGCACTGTTTGAAATCCCGTCAGGTTGGCTGGGTGATACTCGTGGGCCACGGTCCGTGTTGCTCCGCGTGGTCATCTGGTGGTCGGCGTTTGTCGCGCTAACCGGGTTGACAGGGTTGACGTTACCCGGTGGCATCTACGTCGGGTTTGCGGCACTTGTCGTCATGCAGTTCTTGTTTGGCGTGGGCGAAGCCGGAGCCTTTCCCAACATCGCCAAGTCGCTGTACAACTGGTTCCCGGCAGGCGATCGTGGTTTTGCGAAATCCGCCGTCTGGATGTCAGCCCGGTTCATGGGCGGACTGACACCGTTGGTTTGGGTATTGCTTGTTGAACTGGGTGGCGTCACTTGGCGAGAAGCCATGTGGATGTTCGCGTCCGTCGCCGCGATTTGGTGTGTTGCGTTCTACTTCATTTTCAAGAACAAGCCCGAAGAAGACAGCCGCGTGAACGCCGTCGAACTGGCGCAAATCAACGCGGGCCGCAAAGTCGCGGCCAAGGTTGTGGTCATACCGTGGGGAAAGCTGGTCCGGTCCCGCAACTTGTGGGCCGTGTGCGCGATGTACGTTGTGACCAATTTCTGTTGGTATTTTTTGATGTACAACCACCCACGTTCCATGCAACTCGCTTTCCCGGAATGGAACAGTACATCAACGGGTAAAATGTTACTCGCAATTCTCAGCGGTTCCCCGCTGTTGATCGGCATGTTCGGTTGCCTGCTGGGCGGATTGCTATCGGACCGCTATATCCGTCGCACCGGAGACCGCAAGTGGGGCCGACGACTGTTCGGTATGATCGGCTACGGCGGCGCCGCAAGTGCCTACTTCTTGGCAGCATTGGTCAAGTACAACGACCCGACAAATTTATGGCTTTTCGCCGGCTTGCTCATCTTAATGGGGTTCATGAATGACTTGATTATGGCACCCGCTTGGGCAGTCTGCCAAGACATTGGCCGCGAGTATGCTGCCACCGTTTCGGGTGCGATGAACATGTTCGGCAACCTAGTCGGTGCCGTGTCTGGCATCTTCGTCACCGGGATGATTACCAAAAGCTATCCCGGCGACAACGGCATCTTAATTTGCTTCGCAATGTACGGATCGGTGTACATCATCGGGGTGTTCTTGTGGTTAATGATTGATGCAAGTCAACCCGTCGTGCCAGACGATCCACTCGTCGTATAAGGAATTGAAACGATGCGGATTGCGTTTATCACGGCTGGGGCGGCGGGAATGTTCTGCGGGAGTTGCATGCGTGACAACACGCTCGTGACTGCGCTCATTGAACAGGGCCACGATGCCATTCTGATACCAACTTATATGCCGATCCGGACTGATGAAGTTGACGTGAGCCAAGGGCAGATATTCTACGGCGGCATCAACGTGTATCTCCAAGAGAAATCATGGTTGTTCCGGATCGCGCCACGGTTTGTCGATTGGGTATTGAATCGACCGATGTTGTTGCGATTTGTCTCCCGGAAAGCCCGCAACGTGAACTACGCCGACTTCGCGGATTTGACTGTGTCCATGTTACGTGGCACGGACGGGCGGCAACGAAAAGAACTCGACAAGTTGGTCGATTGGCTGAAAACCGAAGCGAAACCGGAGGTTGTGATCTTGACCAATGCGTTGCTGTCCGGCCTCGCGCCCGCGATTAAAAAACAACTCGGCGTGCCCGTGGTGACGACGTTACAAGGCGATGATATTTTCTTGGACGCCCTGCCCGCCAAAGCTAGAAAACGGTGTATTGACGAAATCCGCCGCAATGACTTCGCCACTGATGGTTACATTTGTACCAGCAAGTTTTATGCAGATTCAATGGCGAAATACTTGGGCATTGATCGCTATAAAATGGTCGTGGTGTACCCCGGCATCAACCTGAAGGGGCATGATAATACACTCCGAGACCGCAACACTACAACACCAACGATCGGTTTTTTCGCCCGTATCTGCCCCGAAAAAGGCTTTCACAACGTCGTCGATGCCTTTATCTTATTGCGGTCAAACACTGATGCACCGAAAGTGAAACTGTGTGTGTCCGGTTGGCTTGGCGAGCAGAATCGCGTGTTCTATCAACAACAAGTTCAGAAGCTCCAAGCCGCAGGGTTACACGATGACTTTGAACACGTCGATTCGCCGGACCACAGTAGCAAGGTGCGGTTTTTTCAGTCGATTGACATGCTGTGCGTCCCGACGACTTACCACGAACCAAAGGGGCTTTACATCTTGGAAGCGTGGGCGAACCGTGTCCCGGTCGTGCAACCCCGACACGGCTCGTTTCCGGAATTGATCGAGACAACGGGTGGTGGGTTGTTGTTTGAACCAGGGAACTTGGCAGACTGTGTCGATAAACTTTTGCAATTGCTGACCGACTCAAAGATGCGGAGCGAGTTGGGTACGAAAGGGCACCTCGGAACCCATCAACACTACACGGCTGGTGTCATGGCGAAAGAGACCGTGCGTAGCCTGAAGCGGTACGTCGGAGTGTCATCACCCCAAGTTGCCATATCCTAAGTGATGGAATCACCAGCCCGTTCATGCGTACCGGAACTATGCCAAGCACCTTTAGTACCACCCGCCGCGTCGAATTTGGCGATACGGACATGGCCGGGATCATGCACTTCTCGAACTTCTTTCGCTTCATGGAAGTGGCGGAAACCGAGTTCCTGCGGACTCGTGGCCTGTCCGTGACATGGCTCGATGCGGGCCGGCGTGTGGGCTTCCCGCGTGTCTCGGCAGCGTGCGACTATCAAAAGCCGGCGAAGTTTGAAGACGTGCTGACAATCACGGTCACCGTCGAAAAAATTGGCCGCAAGTCGATCACCTACCGCCACGATTTCACCCGCGATGCCGACGTGATTGCGACCGGCCGGATCACCGCAGTCTATTGTCGGGATAACGGGAATCATCAGTTAGAATCAGCCGAGATTCCCCAGGAAATCCGCACGAAACTGGAAGCTTAGCCCCACTGTTCCACACCACTTGAAGCGATTCACCATGTCACTCGTTGTTGAAAACTTGCACAAAGACTACCTCACTCGTTCGGGGTCGCTGACTGTGTTGAACGGCGTATCGCTGACGCTACACCCCGGCGACGCCGTCGCCGTCATGGGGCCGTCGGGTTCGGGGAAAAGCACGCTGCTGCACATCCTCGGGACACTGGACCGACCGACGGGAGGTACGGTGAGACTCGATGGTGGTGATCCGTTCGCATTGAACGACGCCGACCTTGCGAAGTTTCGCAACAAACGCATCGGGTTTGTGTTCCAGGATCACCACCTGTTGCCGCAATGTTCCGTGCTGGAAAACGTGCTGATTCCCACGTTGGTCGATCCCGACGCCAACCCAACTACCACCGAAGATTATGCCCGAAAGTTACTTGATCGGGTGGGACTGGCTAACCGGCTGGACCACCGACCGGCAGAGCTTTCCGGCGGGGAACGCCAACGGGTGGCGGTGGCGCGAGCGTTGATCCAAAAACCGACCCTGTTGTTAGCGGACGAACCGACCGGAAACCTCGACCGCAAAAACGCCCACGCCGTTGCGGAATTATTGTTGGAACTACACCGCCAAGAACAGACGATCCTGATGGTGGTCACGCACAGCACGGACATGGCGAAGCTCTTTTCGACGCGCATGGAAATGAACGAAGGCACACTCCACACCACGTGAATCGCACACCACCGACGGCAACCACCATGATTTCGCTTCGGACTTTTCCGCTTCGCAGTGCGGCCTATCACTGGCAATCGAACCTGCCTGTTCTCCTCGGCGTGGCAATTGGCGCTGCCGTGTTGACGGGGGCACTCATCATCGGGGATTCACTCCAGGGAAGCTTACGCGACCGCGCGTTGCGACAACTCAACGGCGTCGAATCGGCGTACCTGGGCACGCGACTTGTTCGTGAGGAGCTTGCTACGCAACTGCCGGGTGATGTCGTTCCCGTGCTGATTTTGCAAGGCTCCATCCGCAGCGAAACCAGTGCGAGCGAATCGAAGTACCTGGGCCGTGTGACCGTGATCGGGGTCAACGATGTGGGGATTGCCAGCTTCAAACTTCGCCCGCAAATGGGAGAGGATTCGCAACCCATCGTGACACTGTCCGCGACTGTGGCGGAACGGTTGGGCGTTAAGCGGGGCGACAAAGTCGATCTTGGTGTGGAGCGATTCACGAGTGTACCGCGATCGTCACTCCTCGGCAAGCGTTCGATTGATGATGTCACGGCATCGCTACGGGTCGAAGTCACAACAATTCTTCCCGCCGATCACCCTGCCAATGACTTCAACCTTTCACCCAACCCGGCCGCGCCGCTCAACGTGTTCGTACCGTTGAAGTATTTGCAAACCCGTCTGGAAAAACCGGGGCGGGTGAATGCGTTGCTGGCACAATCCGGGACGACAACGGAACTGAACGAGTCACTTGCGAAGAAATTGGCACTCGGAGATTGGTCGATCCGCGTGAACGTGGCACCGAAACGCGGTGAGTATCTCTCCGTTGAAAGTGAACAACTGATTCTCGACCCCGCAGTTGTGATCCCGATCGAAGCTGCTGCCAGAGAACTGAACGCCCGCAGCGAACGCACCATGACTTACATGGTGAACGCGATCAGCACCGGAACAGAGCCGATTTGGAACAAGGATGTGGGCACTGGGAAGCAACTCGTTCCCTATTCGGTCATCGCGGCAATCAACCCCGCTGCCGCATCGCCACTCGGGCCATTTCTGCCGACTGGCGTGACCGGGTTAGCCGATGATGAAATTGTGTTGTCCGATTGGACCCAATCCACATTCACGGGGTTGAAGCCGGGCGACCTGATAACGTTGACGTACTTCAAACCGGAAATGGAAGCGGTCGTTGAAGAGACTTCGGCGACGTTCCGGTTCAAAGGCTACTTGCCATTAACGGGTGTCGCCGCCGATCCGGACCTGACGCCGCCCTTCCCCGGCATCACGGACAAGTTGAAAATCGGCGATTGGGAATCGCCATTTGAGTTGAACTCGCGGCGCGTTCAGAAGCGGGACGAAGAGTTTTGGGACAAGCACCGCACCACGCCCAAAGCGTACATCACCCAAGCCAAAGGCGAACAACTCTTCGCCAGCCGCTTCGGGACCGTGACTTCGATTCGCATCGCGCCATCAGTCGGAGTGAGTTTGCAGGAACTCGAAACCCAGTTCCGCACGAAGTTGCTGGCGCAACTCAAACCGGAGACGGCGGGGCTACAGTTTCAACCGACCAAACAACGGCTTCTCGAAGCCAGCAAAGGCGGCACGGACTTCGGCATGTTGTTCCTGCTGTTCAGCAACTTGCTGATTTTCGCATCGTTACTGTTGGTCGGCCTCCTGTTTCGTTTGGCGATTGAACGGCGTGCAAAAGAAGTCGGGCTATTGCTGGCAACGGGGTACTCCACGCAAAAGGTGATGCGGTTGTTGTTGGTCGAAGGTGTGGCCGTCGCGGTGTTGGGAACGCTTCTCGGTCTGGCGTTAGCCGTTGGTTACGCGGAGTTGATGTTGAAGGTGCTAACGGTGTTGTGGCCCGATGTCGAAGTCGGCAAGTTTCTCAAATTCCATGTCACCCCGTTGTCACTCGCAATCGGATTCTTCCTCACCATCGGTGTGGCAACACTCACGATCTGGTTCAGCCTGCGTGGCCTCATGAAAGTTTCCGCGCCGGCCTTGCTACGCTCGGAAACGACTGTGGCGGAAGATGCCCTCGCAGCATCACAACGCCCGTTTTGGTCGGTGGTTGTCGGTGTTGTTGCGATCGTGTTGGGTGGCGTGGCCCTGGCAACTGGACCACTCCAATCGAAGCCGGATGAACGGTCGATGGCATTTTTTGGCGGCGGCTTTTGCCTGCTGATTGGCGGGCTGTTTTTGGCGCGTGCCCAACTGTTGCGGCCACAACACGCCACGATACGTAGCCGTGGTCGGGGGGCATTACTGGCACTGGGGCTACGAAATGCGGGGCGACAGGTAACCCGCACGTTGCTGACCGCGACGTTGATTGCGTTGGCAGTGTTCCTGGTCGTGTCAGTCGAAAGTTTCCGCCGAAAGCCGGATGATGCCTTTCTCCAGTTCAACGGCGGCAGCGGTGGTTTCCGTCTGCTTGCGGAAGCGGACGTGCCCATTTTCCAACCGTTCGACCGCGAACCGGGACGGGACGATTTCTACGAACGGCTTCGCATCGTCTATCAACAACAAGAAGTGCGCAACCCGTCCGGCCCGAATCGGGAGCAACTCCTGACCGAGGCGAAAGCAGACTTGGACGCCATCCAAGCGTTCGGGTTCCGGTTAAAGGGCGGCGATGACGCGAGTTGCTTGAACCTGTTCCAAGCGGGTCAGCCGCGGATTCTCGGCGTCCCGAACGATCTCATCGGACGCGGTGGTTTTCTGTTCACACAAACCGAGGCCACCACGGACAACGAACGCAGCAACCCCTGGTTGTTACTGAAAAAGCCGGTTGCCACATTGCCCAATGGGATCATGCCGATCCCGGTCATCGTGGAGCAAAACACCGCAATGTTTATGTTGAAGACGATGCTCGGGGGAATCGTCGAAATCCCGGACGCTAACGGCACAATGGTCCCGGTTCGGATCGTGGCGTTCTTGCAAGATTCGGTGTTCCAAAGTGAACTGCTGATGGCAGACATGTCGTTCCGCAAGCTGTTCCCACGGCAAGAAGGCTACCAAGTTTTTCTGATTGATGCACCCGCCGGGAAAGAAGCGGCGATCGCACAACGACTGGAAACGGGCTTGCGGGCCAACGGGTTAATTGTCACGAGCAGTACCGCAAAAGTAGCAGTGTATCAAGCCGTCGTCGGGGCGTATTTGACAACATTCCAATTGCTCGGGGGCTTCGGTTTGCTGCTCGCCATCTTGGGCTTGGGTGTCGTCATTCTTCGCGGCGTGTGGGAACGCACCGGGGAACTTGCTTTGCTTCGGGCCGTGGGATATCGCACTAGCGCCTTGCAATTGTTGATCCTTTCGGAAACACTTGTGGTGCTGGCGATCGGGTTAGTCGTCGGTGCGGGCGCGGCGATCGTATCCGTGTTGCCGAACCTCGCACTCGGTGGCTCGTTACCCTGGACGAACTTCGTGATTTTGTTGGTCGCCGTTGTGACGGCTGGCGTCGTCGTCGCCGGTCTTGCCACCGTTAGTGTTGCCCAAGCCCCGCTCATACCCGCATTGCGGAAGGATTGACATGATTAAGCTCGGTATCCTCGACTTCGATACGTCTCACGTCGTCGAATTCACGAAACGCATTAACCACATCGACGTTGCGAAAGAGCAATGGGTGGAGGGCGCGAAAGTGGTGATCGGTTGCCCCGGCGAATCCAAACTGTCGCCCGAGCGGATCGCGGGTTACACGGAGCAAATGAAGAAATACGCCATTCCACTCGTCGATAAGCCGGGTGACATGATCGGCAAAGTGGACGCGATGATAATTGCAGCCGTTGACGGGTCGGTACACCTTGAACGGGCGAAACCGTTCCTCGAAGCCGGAATCCCGTGCTACGTCGATAAGCCGTTCACCTGCTCACTCGCCGATGCTAAAGCCATTGTGGTACTCGCGGAAAAAAAGAAACTGCCGCTGTTCAGCTCGTCCGCATTGCGCTACGCCACGGAAGTCACCGAATATGTAGCGGACCCCAAGCACGGCAAAGTCCTTGGCTGTTCAGTCCACGGCCCGGCGTCCCTGCACAAACGCAACCCCGGCCTGTTCCACTACGGCATCCACGCCGTGGAGATTCTGTACACGATCATGGGGCCGGGCTGCAAACGGGTGACCTGCGCCCACGAAATGGGCACGGATGTCGTAACCGGCGTTTGGAACGACGGTCGTATCGGAACCGTGCGCGGCATTCGAGACGGGGCAACCGGGTACGGGTTCACGGCGTTTGCGGAGAAGGGAATCAGCACGAAGACGGTCGGCACCGGCGTGATTTATCGAGAACTGTTGAAACACATCGTCGAGATGTTCACCACGAAAGTCGCGCCGATTGACGTACACGTTACGCTCGAAATCGTCGCGTTTATTGAAGCCGCTTACAAGAGCGGCAACAACCACGGTGCGGGCGAAACGGTCAAGGTGTAAACGAAATCGGGAACGGCGTGCAACACGCCGTTCCCGATTTCACGATCGACGATTATTTCTTCTTTTCTTGGTCGATCATCACTGCCAGCTTGAATGCCTTGCCCTTCATGCTCATTCGCATCGTGAGGATATCGCCGCCTTCGATGCTGAACTTGAGCGTGTCCTTCCCAGCGGGACCGGCTTTGCCGAACACTTCGGAAATTAACTCTTGCATTTTCTCGGCTTTGAGGGCTTTTTCAGTCAGAGCAAACAGGCTGGCGATCGACAACTCGCTGTGAAAGGGTCGGACGTTGTCGTTAGTCTGTGGCTTGGCCAAGGATTCGTTGAGTTTGCCGTCCGGTGTGATTTGAATCACGAAGAGTTTGTCACTGATTCCGACCCAGATCGTGTTACTACCTATGGTTTCTCGGAATTCCGGTGCCTTGACAACAACTTTGTGGAACGTCACGTCACCAATTTTCTTCACGTCGAACTCGTAGGTCGCCTTGTCCTCAGTGATTTTTGTCGCCAGTTGCTTGAAGGACTTCTCGATTTCTTTGCCTTCAACCACGTTCATGGTGAAATAAATCGCCGTTTTCCCGTTCTTGTCACGCTCCGTGGCGACGAACGTCGCTTCCAGTTTGCCCGCTTTTAACGTCGGTATCAGCGCTTTGGTTTCTTGTTTTCTGGCAGCCTTCTCGTTCTCCGGGGCGGCGGCAATCGCTTCTTCGACAGCCAGATCGATCGCTTTTTGAAGTTCCTGAAGCGACCCCTCCGGTAGAGCCAATTTTGCGGACGCCGTTGCAAGCGGAGTTGTTGTTGTCGGCAGTGCGAGGCCGGTTCGGCCCTTGAGACCGCTCAGAGTTTTGGCGAAGTCGCTACCCTCCTTTGCGGTGAGCTGAACGTCGAGGGCAATGTCATCGCTCTTCGGTTTCACGTCAACCGTCAACGAAAGTTTGCCACCTTCCTTCAGCAACGTTTGAAGAGCCTGGGGAGCCACGTCAACGCCCCAGTTGCGGAGCCGAATGCCCGCAGGTGTGTCACCGTCCTTTTTCTCGTTCTTCGATTCAGCCGTCTTCAATTCAATCTGGGCGAATAGCGTCTTCTTGATGTCGTCGGGGATTCGATCGAGGTGAACGTCTGCCGAGGCGAGTGCGGAATCGTTGGCGCGAAAAAAGTCCTTGGGAGCCAGCAGCTTTTTCTCATCCAGATTCTTGACTGAACCTGCCGTGGCGTAAACATAACCGTTGGTGAAGCGAAAGAAGACCGGCAGTGGGACGTTCGGAATCTGGAGTTCGTACCGATCACCGTCCCCCTTTTTCGGCTCCAGGTTGAGCTTCCCGGTCAACAAGTCCAAGAACGCTTTTTCGTTCGCAACGGGGATCATCAGGATCACTTGGCTATCAATCACGTCCTTGGTGATCGTGCCGTAAAACCCGAACGGTTTCGTCGGGTCGATGCCTTCGATGCCCTTTTTATCGTCGGTGAGTGTGCGGACAAACTCAACGGCTTGCTTGGCGGGTTCGGCTTGGTTAACAATGTCGCCGAGGTACGCGACTTTGTCCAAGAAGTCGTTGACCGACCGCATCCGCACTTCGATCGTGGGTTCGATCGCTTTTTGGGCAAAGGCCGGTTGGGCCTGTCCCAGAGCCAATAACACCAAAGTGGTGACGACACAAAACTGACGATACATCCGAAACTCCTGGAACTGGAAAGTAGCATCGCCACTTGCGAACGCTTGGTGTCAAAGTATACCCCGGCGCATCGTAATAGGTGTCACCCAGTATGGGTGAGCGTGACATTTGCTGGTGGAATTTCGGAAACGAGTTGCCAGTTTTCAGGCCGAAGGTCTGGGAGAACATAGCCCAGGGCGAGCCGCTTCGGCGACGCCCTGGGTTCACGCACCGCAATTCCAGCAGTCTGCAGGACTGCGAGCCGGGAGTGTGACGCAATCGCTCTCAGCCCTTCAGGCTGAGGCCGTTTTGCCCGTGAACCCAGGGCGGCGTCGCCAAGCCTCCTTGCCCTGGGCTAAGGTCTCCCAGGCCTTCAGCCTGAAAGCAGAAAACGCCCGAATCGTGGACAAATTTTCCACCAACAATCCTGAAGTTGACACACTCGGCATCGAGATCCGGACGGTTGAGGACTCCACTGATACAACTGGCAAAGTTGCATCTTGAGCGAATGAAACACCAAAAGGTCTGCGTGATGAGCCATAAGACGTGGGGCGGTCGCTTCGACGGGGAAACGGACAAGCGTGTCGAAGCCTTCACGGAGTCGATCACGATCGACCGCCGACTTTACCAGTACGACATTACCGCCAGCCAAGCGCACGCGAGCATGCTGGCGGAAGTAGGGTTAATCACGGTCGCGGAAGCCGAACTCATCGCCAAGACGCTCGACGAAATCGGGGTGGAGATTGACCAGGGGAAAATGGAGTTTTCCATTTCGCTTGAAGACATCCACACCCACATCGAACGTGCCCTGATTGCGCGGCTTGGCGACGTGGGCCGAAAGCTGCACACCGCCCGGAGTCGCAACGACCAAGTCATCACGGACGTGAAATTGTGGGTCCGCGACGCGATTGACGATTTGGACGGGTTGCTTGTGGACGTGCAACGCGCGTTTTTGCAATCGGCGGAGCGTGAACGCGGCGTGATATTGCCGGGTTACACGCACTTGCAACGCGCGCAACCGGTGCTCGCGCCGCATTACTTTTTGGCGTACATCGAGAAGTTTCAACGCGACCGGGAACGCATTGCGGATTGCCGCAAGCGGACGAACGTGTTGCCGCTCGGTGTTGCGGCGCTGGCGGGGAGTTCGTTGCCAATCGACCGCGAATCGGTGCGGTCAAAACTGGGTTTTGATAGTGTCGCGCGGAACAGCCTGGATGTTTCGAGTGACCGGGATTTTGTCATCGAGTTCGTGTTCGATCTGTCGCTCATCGCCATTCATCTCAGCGGTTGGGCGGAGGAGTGGATCATCTGGTCTACGACGGAGTTTAACTTCCTGGAGCTACCTGACGGCTTCTGCACCGGCTCTAGCATCATGCCGCACAAAAAGAACCCGGACGTACTCGAATTGACTCGCGGCAAGACCGGCAAAGTGGTCGGCTGTTTACAACAATTACTGATGCTCGTGAAGGGCTTACCGCTCGCCTACAACCGCGATTTGCAAGAGGACAAGTCCGCCCTGTTCGATGCGTTCGACACCGTCGTGGGGTGCTTGATTGTTGCTGCACCGTTAGTTGAGCAAACGAAGTTGCGCCGGGACGTGATTGCGTCCCGCATCGAAGACGGCTTCCTGGATGCCACGACGTTGATGGAGTTTTTCATCGCCCAAGGCGTTCCGATGCGGTCTGCACACGAAGCGGTTGGCAAGCTCGTCCGCCGTTGCGAAAACGAGAAACGCCGACTCGTCGATCTACCAACGGAAGCGTTTGAAGAGGCCGCACCGGGGAGTGGGGCCAAAATCCGCGGCGCGCTCGGGGTGGCCAACGCGGTGGCGGCGTTCAAGAGCTACGGTTCCACGGCTCCGGCTGAAGTCGAACGGCAGTTGAAGGAGTGGCGAGTGCGATTAGGATAAACACATCCAGACAATAACCACACAGGAAACCGAGTCTCATGGATCATTTTGCGTACCGGAACCGGACACTGTATTGCGAAGACGTTGCCGTTCCCGAACTGGCGGAAAAATACGGCACGCCGTTGTTCGTGTACAGTCAGGCGACACTGGTTCATCACTTGAACGCGATCCAGTCCGCGTTCGCATCGGCGAAGCCGATCATCGCGTACAGCATCAAAACCAACGGCAACCTCAGCATTTGCAAGCTGATGGCCGAGCACGGTTCGGGGTTCGATGTCACGTCCGGCGGTGAATTGTACCGCGCTCTGAAAGCCGGCGGTCCGGACGCGAAAATTGTCTTCGCCGGTGTCGGCAAGACGGCAGCCGAGATGCGTTACGGGCTTGAGAATAACGTGTTCCTCTTCAACGTGGAAAGTGAAGAAGAACTGTTCGCTCTCGGCGACGTGGCCAAGTCGATGGGCCGCAAAGCTCCGGTGGCATTACGGGTGAATCCGGATTTACCACCCAAGACCCACGCTAAAACCGATACCAGCGTTAAAGGCGTTAAATTCGGACTCGACATTGAAGGCATCCTCGAAGTCTCTGCGAAAGCAGTTAACCACCCCGGTTTGTCGATCGTGGGGCTACACATGCACCTCGGCTCGCCGATCTTGAAGACGGACGCTTATGCAGCGGGTTCGGCCAAAGCGGTTCAATTGATTCGTGCCTTCCGGCAACAAGGCCACGACATTCGCTACCTCAACATGGGTGGCGGGTTCGGCATCCACTACCGCAAGCAAGAAGCACTGCCTGCGACCGCGTTTGCCGAGGTGATCTTGCCTGCCGTGCGTGAAACGGGTTGCCAATTGGTACTGGAACCGGGACGATTCATCGTCGGCAACGCCGGTCTGCTGGTGAGTCGGGTATTGTTCAACAAGGACACGGGTGGCAAGCACTACGTCATCCAAGACGCAGCAATGAATGATTTGATTCGACCCACACTCTACGATTCCTTCCATCGCATCTGGCCGGTCAACCCAAGCAATGATGTGCCAGAGAAGCCGGACGATTTTGAAGCCGCCATACCCGGCACCGTCCTGCAAGATGTTGTTGGTCCGGTGTGTGAATCCGGGGACTATTTAGCGAAAGCACGGAATCTTCCGTTGATGAAGAGCGGCGATCTCTTGGCCGTGTTCAGCGCCGGGGCTTACGGCATGAGCATGGCGTCAAACTACAACAGCCGGGTGCGGGCCGCCGAAGTCCTCGTTACAGGCGGTACGCACCGATTGATCCGACGCCGCGAGACGTTTGAAGACCTAGTTCGTTGCGAAGTGGATTGCTAAGTGCGTCGCGCCCGCGCACAATTCTAGATTGGGTGGGCGGGTTTTTGGTAAACTGCCTACTCTGTGCAACTTCGCCGATTGACCGCACTTGCAGATCACAACGGAGGATAGCCGGTGAGACTCCGCGTCACCGCCCTAGCTTTAACTTGGGCAGTCTGTTGCCTCTCTGGCCCGTTGGCCGCCCAACCCCCTGCGCCTGCCCCCGGTGGTGGCGTAGACGCCACCAAAACACCACAAGCTTTTTTCAAACTAGCCCGCGAACAGATTCGTGAGGGTCGGTTTGATGTTGCTGCCGAAACGCTGAAGGCGTTTCTTGCGGCCAACCCGAGTGACGCGGTTTACCTTGATCTGGCCAAGAACGAGCCGACGGTTTTTCTCAAACTCCGCAACGTGCCAGTCTGGTCCGACGAGGCGAAATCGCAAGCCGAAGCAGTCGGCGCGGTGAACGCGATCATTGCCAAGTCCGAGGAGGCGAACAAGAAGCTCTACCAAGACCCAGCCCGCATCACGAAGTTTGTTAATAACCTTGGTGCAACCCTCGAAGAACGCATCTACGCGGAGCAACAACTCAAGCTGTCCGGTGATGCGATCGTGCCGATCATGGTGGACACGCTTCGCACCAGTTCCGATGTGAATTTGCGGGCCGGGATTCTCGGGTCACTCTCGAAGCTCGAAGTGAATCAGCTACCCGGTTTCTTGGCGGCGTCGGACGGTTTGGCAACCGATTTGAAATTGGGCATCTTCCGGGCGCTCGTTGGACGGGAAGACCTGTTGAACCTCCTCAGTTCCCCGGACACGGATTTTACGCCACACCTGTGGTACTACAGTGCCGCGAAAACGGAAGACCTCCGCACACTCCGTGATTATTCCGCCGGCGTGCTGGAGCGGCTTTCGGCTGGTGCCTCGGGCAAGAAACAGGCTTCCACGGAACTCGTTGCTATCGCCAAAACGGTCAGCGCGAAAACAGCCCGATTCCGATCCGGCGATCGGGTGAAACTCTGGAGTTGGAATGCCGAGAAATTGAACGTCAGCGCCGTGGATGTCTCCAAGACCCAGGCAAGCGATTACTTCGCCGTTCGCAATCTTCGGTGGGCGTTGGAGCGGAACCCGGAGGATTTAGCAGCTCAAGAATTGTTCTTAGCGTTGACCGTGGAGCGGGCCGTTGAGAGGTCACAGTTCGCGGATTTGGCACAGTCCGACCCGGCATTGTTTCCAATTTTGGCAGCCGCACCGCCTGATTTGTTAGTCGGCATGTTGGACCGTGCTTTGCGCGAACAACGGACGGCTTTGGTCTTGGGCTTAACCCAAATCCTGGCAACGCGGTCTGAGAAATCGGCGGCACAGGCACCCGACGGAAAGCCCAGCGTGTTCCTGCGGGCACTCGATTACCCGGACGCACGGGTTCAACTGGCAGCCGCAATCGGGATGATTAAGGCACCAATCCCTGCAACTCATGGCAAAAATGCCAAGATCATCGACATCCTTCGCCGGGCTGCCTCGGTTGATACGGCACCGGGTGGCGGTAAGGAAATGGGTCGCGCGTTGGTCGTCGATCCTTCAGACATCCGGGCTAACAAGCTGGTTGCGAGTTTGAAACAACTCGGCTACAACGTCGAGCGATTCGTGAGCGGTCGGGAACTCACTCGGCGTATTTCTCGTGCCGCGGATTCGGACCTGATTCTCATTGATCGCCACGTCGTGAACCCAGAACTCAAAGATCTCGTACCCCAGTTACTCGCGGATAGTAACGTCGCCCGTCGGCCGATTTTGATCGTGGGGTCTGCGGATAAGACCCGGCAACTGTCATTTGAACTCTTGGTGACCCGGCTGGCGTTCCTGATTGCGGTCACGGAAACATCATCCACCGATGTCCCCCCGCCATAC
>JANLRE010000344.1:0-1529 GCA_031368205.1 Fimbriiglobus sp.
GATGGTGGCGCCACGGAGATCGGGCTGAAACTCGGCGTCGGCGCCCCACTCACCTCCGGTGCCAAAGGCGTGTTCCCAATCGTGGGGCTGTTGTACGGGTTCACGTTTTAGGATAATCCCATTGATGGTCGTTTTGTTAGCCCGACGCGACAGCGAGAGTTCGGCCAGACGGCGACCACATTTCGTTCTAAGCCAGGACTCAACTTTGGTCGCAAGTGAGTGATAAATTCGTTGCCGAATCCCATCGACGTGATTCAAGTTCCTCATGACCGACGGCGATACCGTCAATCAAAACTGGGAGGAGTTATTACGTAACAGGCCCTAACCCTTTCCCGGATGGGCCGTCGCGGGTAACTTGTCTACCACTGTCTCCCACAGGCTGCGGGTTGTTGCTCATGATTTTGTCTCCGGATTTTGTTGCGGGCTTGCAAGATACCCTGGCACTGGACTTGCGGCGGTTTGCGCCGGAGTGTGTGCTGGTTGTCACCATCGTGGCGATGCTCGTGCTGCGGTTGTTCACGGCGATGAATCGCTTTCATATGGGGGCCGTGGCGCTGGGCGGGACGATGGCGGGCTTGATGGCGTGGATGGCGCCGATGTTGGGCTTGTGGGAAGCTTCAGATGCTGGCGATGCGTTCACTGGACTGTTGGCGCTCGACCCGTTGGCAGGATTCCTGCGCGGGTTGCTACTCGGCTTCGCGGTCTTGGTCGTGATTCTGACGCGGCTCACGGGCATTCCGGACACCGACGACTCTGCCGACTTTTACACGATGCTGCTCGGCGCCACACTCGGCATGATGGTCATGGTCGCCGCGAACCACCTCTTGATGGTCTTCCTCGGCGTCGAGATGGCAAGTCTGCCGAGTTACGCCCTCGCCGGGTTTTTGAAGGGGCGAAAGTCGGGCAGCGAGGCCGCCCTCAAGTACGTGATCTACGGCGCTGCGTCATCTGGGGTGATGCTGTACGGCATCAGTTTGCTCGTGGTGGCGTTCGGCACCGGGTCGCTCCCGGCGGTCGCGGCGGGGTACGCGAACGTCTTCTCCGGTGCGGGTTCGGCGTCACTGGTCGCGGTCGCTACGCTGTTCTTTCTCGTCGGCCTCGGGTTCAAACTCGGGGCCGTGCCGTTCCACTTCTGGCTGCCCGACGTGTTTGAAGGCGCCGCCGCCGAAGTCGCCGCGTTCCTTTCGATCGCGTCCAAAGTCGCTGCCATCGGCCTGACCGCCCGCTTCCTGCTCACCCTGCAAAACCGCGTCAGTGACACCGCGTCGTCACTGGTCCTTCCCGAATCAGTCGGGATCGCGCTGTTACTGATTGCCACGATGACCATGACTCTCGGAAATGTCCTCGCCCTGATGCAGACGAACGTGAAGCGGCTCCTCGCGTACTCCACGATTGCCCACGCCGGGTATATGCTTCTGGGGTTGGCCACACTGCGAAAGAGCGGCGTTGCGGCGGTGTTGGTTTACTTGGTGGCGTACCTGCTGATGAACCTCGGCGCCTTTGCGACCGTCGCCTTCGTCCGCAACCGC
>JANLRE010000345.1:0-1777 GCA_031368205.1 Fimbriiglobus sp.
CGCGGGCGGGCTTGATGCAAACAAGTTATGGGACATCGGCCACTTCGCCACGGACAACATTGAACCGAATCTAACGCTGATTTTTGACATCCCAACGGATGTCGCGCGAGACCGGCGAAAGCGGGATGCGGATCGGATGGAATCGCGTGGTTCCGATTTTCACGAGCGAGTTCGCCAAGGTTTTCTAACCGAAGCCGCCCGTCGTCCCGGACAGTTTCACGTGGTTGATGCCCGCGAGTCTGTGGAAACCATCGAACAACACGTGTGGCAGGTTGTGGCACCACTCCTGGAAACGTCTCGCCACCTTGCACGAACTTAAGGAACTGGTTCGATGGCTTGGCTAAACATCCAAGGGCACGATGCCGCCTGCCACCAACTCTTCACCGCGTATCGTCGCGGACGGCTCGCCCATGCGTTTCTGTTCACGGGGCCAACAGGCGTTGGGAAAAACCTGTTCGCCACGGAATTCGCCAAGGCACTGCTGTGCGAAAATCCCCCCGCTGAACTGACGGCGTGCGATCGTTGCCAAGCGTGTGCCCAGGTCATGGCAGGCACCCATCCCGATTTTTACGTCGCACGAAAGCCTGAAATCAAACACGATTTGTCGATAGACGAACTGCGAATCTTTTGCAATCAACTCGCGTTAAAGCCATCTCGTGGTAAGCGCGCTATCGGCATCGTCATCGACGCAGACTATTTGAATGATGCCTCCGCAAACTGCTTCTTGAAAACGCTCGAAGAACCGCCGCCGGGTTCAGTGCTGATCCTGCTCACATCCACGACCGAAGGTCAGCTTTCGACGATTCAGTCCCGCTGCCAAGTCGTGCGATTTCATCCACTTCCACCCCTTGCGGTTGCGACGGTACTGGCCGCCCATGACATCACGGACCCTGCTCAAGTGCAACGTCTCGTGCGCTTAGCAAACGGTTGCCCTGGTCAAGCATTGGCACTGAACGATGACGCACTTTGGGAGTTCCGCGAAACGATGCTGGCGACGATGACATCACCACGGCCCGACTCGGTCACACTGGCCGAACGGTGGTTCAAATTCGTTGAAGAAGTCGGGAAGGAAAGTGCCGCGCAGCGAGCGCGGGCGTCACTCGTTATCCGGATGGTGATGGACGCCCTTCAAACTGGGTTGCGTTTGGCGTTGAGTGATGAGTCCGCCGCCACCAATCCCGAAATCGAAACTCTTCGCCGGTTCGCGGTGCTGCACGGTCCGGATCAACTAGCGACGTGGTTGGAAGACTGTGCCGAAGCGGATTACCTCATCGACCGCAAAGTGCAACTCATCCTCGTCATCGAAAGCTTGTCGGATAAACTCTGCCGCACTGCAGTGTAACTCATTTCTTTGTGCCTTTTCGCACCGTCAATGGTGAACAACACACACCTGTGCCCGACGAATTGAATTAGCCCCTCTCATACTTTCGTTTCAATCGTTACAACCAAGTCGTTACAACCAGTACACAAAATTCGTAAAGAGCGACCAATACGGTCATTAAATTGTGAACAACACACAAGATCGGTTGTGTCCATAGCGTCGAATGCCCAGTCTGCGAGCTTTAGGCGGATTCGAGGGATTGCGTAAACCCCAGTAGGACTCGTAGTTATTCGTCCCATTCCAACTACTTTCGCCGTCGCCCGAGTTGCAACGCGCATCGCGCTGTGGATGCACTAGTGCTGCGTCACAGCTAAAACTTCGGATTGTCGGTTTCGATTGAATTGGGGATTCTGCGAGGCACAAGGAGTGTGCCGTGCGAAAGCGGGATGTGGTGCG
>JANLRE010000365.1:0-2747 GCA_031368205.1 Fimbriiglobus sp.
ATGGCCGGGCGGTAAGAACGTCGCCATCTGTCCGGACGTCTGGCGGAAGCTGTTCACCATGTTCCCCGGCGGTCGGCTCGGGTTGAACTTCGACCCCTCGCACCTGGTGTGGCAATTCATCGACACCGCCCGCGCGCTCCGGGAATTCGGCCCGAACCTGATCCACGTTCACGCCAAGGACGAACGCATCGACCACGATCGCTTGCACGAAGTCGGCATCATGGGCCTGGGGTGGCACAAGCCAAAACTCCCCGGCCTCGGCGACGTGAAGTGGGGTGAGTTCTTCGCCGCCCTGACCGACACCGGCTATAACGGTCCCGTCTGCATCGA
This sequence comes from Fimbriiglobus sp., assembly GCA_031368205.1. GTDB lineage: Bacteria > Planctomycetota > Planctomycetia > Gemmatales > Gemmataceae > Fimbriiglobus. The sequence goes on from JANLRE010000365.1 coordinate 331, forward strand.
AGTCGAAGACCGCGCCTACGAACGCAACCTCGACGACCGCAAACGCGCCCTCCGACAAAGCCGCAAGTTCCTCGAACAATACTTCGGGTGAGATGAATTGGTGCCGGCTTATCTCTGCTCCTCTCCCAGCACGGGTGCTCGTGACCTGGATGCTGGTGTGTGCGCACGTCCTGTCGGTCGTCGGCGTGCCCGTCGTCCCGCAGCGGGTTCGCAAGGACCACTCCCGAGCTTATCCGTGCATGGACCGTCCGTGCGGGTGCGTGGATTACGACGAGTGTTGGGCGGGGGATTGTTGCTGCTTCACGCTCGAACAAAAGCTGGCGTGGGCAGCGGCGAATCAGATCGCGCCACCAACGTGTGCGGTTCAAGCCGCCGAACGAGCGGCGTGTTGCGAGGCGAAACCCATCGCCCCCGCGTGCCCGCACTGCGAGAAAACCACGACGTGTTGTGAGACGAAACAGCCTTCTGTCAAGTGGGTCAACGGCGTCAGCCTGCAGAAGTGCAAAGGGCTGACGGTCACGACGTTCCAGTTGATCTCCAACGGCGGCCCGCCAGTGACGCCCTTCGTTTACGGCGTCGATTGGTTCGTTTGCGAGTGGAACTCGTTGCAAGACCTCCACCCCGACTGCCAGTTCTCCCCGCCCGATTCACCTCCGCCACGAAGCTAATCCCCGTCAGTGTCATTGCGTTGTCACCGGATTTCATCCGATCATCACTGTACGCCCTTGACCACATCGGTCCGGGTCGCGTTCGGCGTTTGATCTCATCGCTCGCTACTCATTTTGAGAGAAGATTGATCGTGCGACAAAATCGAAACGGATTCACGCTAATTGAACTGTTGGTGGTGATTGCCATCATCGCCATCTTGATTGGGCTGTTGTTACCTGCGGTCCAGAAAGTCCGCGAGGCGGCGGCGCGGATGAAGTGCCAGAACAACCTGAAGCAACTCGGGCTGGCGATGCACAACTACGAGGGGACCAACGGCGCCTTTCCGCAGGGGCGGAACGCTTACCCGAAGGTGGTCTCCGCGCCCGCCCGGTTGCTGTCGTATGTCGAACAGGCGAACCTCCAGAACCTGATCGACCCGGACGGAACGCTCGCCGTCGGCGGCCAAAACGACACCGCCGCGAAGAACCGCGTTTCTCTGCTCGTCTGCCCGAGTGACCCGCAATCGGGTGTGGTGCCGGGGAGCGCCTACTTCGGCACCAACTACATGGCGAACAACGGCACCGGCGTGACGTTTGACACGTCCGGCGCGATTTCCGCATACCTCAAAATTCCGGACGGGAACGGCGCCTTCGCCCAAACGCCGGTGCGTATCGCGGACATCACAGACGGAACGTCCAATACGGCGGCGTTCAGCGAAAGCTTGATCGGAAACGGCACGGCGATCAGTGGCGTTCCAACCGATGCAAAAACGATCAGCCTGATCGTGCTGGAAGTAGCTGGGGGGAACGACCCGACCCCCGCCGCGTGCACCGGCGGCAGCGGGACGTGGAACCCGCGCCGCAGTGAACAGTGGATCAACGGTCACTACGGCAACACGCTTTACAACCACTTTTACACGCCGAACCAAGCCGGCAAGTGGGACTGCGGCAACGCGAGCCACAACAAGGGGCTGACGGCGGCACGCAGCGCCCACACCGGCGGCGTCAACCTGTTGCTGTGCGACGGGAGCGTGCGGTTCGCACGCGATTCGGTTACTGTTGCGGTGTGGCTTGCCGTCAGCACTCGCGCGGGCGGTGAGGTGGTGGGCGATTTCTAACCGGGTCCATTGACCTTCCACGACGCCGCGTCTTCGCCGTCGAGTCGCAGCGTCAGGCACTTTGCGCTACCGCCCGCTTTCAGGAACTCGTCGAGTTCGACTGAGATCGAGCGGTAGCCGTGTTTCGCCAAATCGTTCGCTAACTCGGGGCACTGGCTGTTGTGGATGATGGTTTTCCCCACGACAACGGCGTTGCAGCCGAAGCGATGGGCTTCGGGTTCGACGACTGGGATCAGTTTTGCGACGTGCGTGTGCAAAACCCGCTTGCCGTAGGTGTCGAACGCATCCGGGAAGTAGAGCGCTTCGCCGGGCGCGATCGGGCAGAAACAGGTATCGAGGTGGTAGAAGCGCGGGTTCACCAGTTCCAACGGCAGGCAGCGCACGCCGAACTTGGCCGCGACCCATTGGTGGGCGGACGCATCCGAGCGAGTCCGATAGCCTGCGAAAAGTGTGTCGCCACAAAAGAGCGCATCCCCGGCGCCTTCGTGAAAGGTGTTCTCCGGGAGATGCTCCACCGTGAAGCCGTGTGCGGTGAACCACGCATCGAAGAAGGGGGATTCTTTCGCGCGGACATCGTGCTTGAACCGCGAACTCAGGAACGTGTTGTGGAACACCAACCCGGCGTTGGCGGTGAACACCAAGTCCGGCAACC
>JANLRE010000367.1:0-2713 GCA_031368205.1 Fimbriiglobus sp.
ATGGATTTTTGTTTTGGTGTTCGGCCCCACTGTCATGAACACCTGAGCGAAGAGTTTGATTGACTCGCCGCCATCCGGCGATGTCGGCGTCATGACTTCCAAATAGTTTGCACTAAACCACCGCACGGGTCGCGGTGCTGACGACCTAGCACCGCGTGCCCCATTACTTGTCGTCCTTCTTCGCGTCTTTTTTGGCGTCGTCTTTCTTCGCGTCGGTGGGGGCGGTTTGGGTGCCGCTGACGACGACGTACTTGACGCGGAGGTCGGACGGGACGGCCTTCTCGGCGGTGATGGCTTTGGGCCGCATGAGGGTGACTTCGACGATTTGGCCGACGTGTAAATCGGACTTGTCGGCGGCGTAACCGGGGGCGCCGATTGGCTTTTTCAACGCGAGGAACTCTTTCTCGGTTCGCGGCACTTTTTTGCCCTTGTCGTCAAACTTGGGCGGGGCTTTTTCCCAGCGAACGAGTCCTTCGTCGTGGAACAGCAGGCTGAACTTTTCCGTCTTGGCTTTGGCAATCACTTGGGGCGGTCTTTTGTAGGACGTGCTGCGAGACACTTGCGGGACGAGTTCGTTGACCTTCAGTGAAAAGCTGACGCCGTTATCGACCTTCTCGACTTCGCCGACGACCTTGCTGTAATCGACAAAGGCACCCCAGTCGATTTTGTCGGAGGTCGCCGGTTTATCGGAGGCGACCGGCTTTTTGTCGTCCGCCGCAATCAACGCGGTGCAACCCAGCACCAGGACGGTCAGGGCCAGAAATTTCGCTGCAAAACGAGTCATGACGCACCTTGGTTAGTCGCAGTAATCGGGAAGTGGGAGCAATGGGGTCTGTGCAAGATTAGTTGCTCGTGGTGGGAATGAGTTCCCATAAAACATGAAACCCCGCCAACCGGGCGGGGTTTCGTTGAATTCAGCACGGCCACGATCAAGTGCCTGGCGTGCGACCGAACGTCGAGTACTTCGGCATCGCCGGGACGAACGAGTTCGGGTATCGCGTCGAAGGGTAAAGCGACGGCAAGGGTAAGCCGCCGGGTTGCGTCGTGGCTCTGGGTTCGGGTTTCCGACCGAGCAAGCTATTGAACGTCCGCACGAAACCGTTGTCGTCGATCGTGTTGGCCACCACGCGGCTAATGATGCGACTCGTCCCGGTAAAAATGTTCGTGGCCGCGTCGGCGGGTTGCACGATCGCTTTGTTGGTGTCGATCGGCTTCGCGCTAATCTGTGCCGACGCACTGCCCGCACTCAGCATCACAACCCCGCCGACAACCATCGCCCAAGTTCCTACACTGCGCATCGTGCCCCCTCCCCTTGAGTTCCCCACAGAGTTCCCCACAAAATCTGGGGGACAATACCATTGCGGTACGGCGTGTCAAGAATTATTTTTGTGGGCGATCGTTTCGTTGGGTGTCACTAGAGAATGTAGTGACACCTTCCGGACAGGAAAATCGTTGTCTGCGGTCCGACGCGGGGGTACCATTAGCTTTGTTATCGACTCCGTGCCCCAGATGGCGTTCATCTGGGAAAGATTGGTTGAAGGATCGCGCCGGACACAATCGCGTTCCCTCCACCTTGAGAGGCCTCACCATGTCCGTCACCGTTCAACCTGTCCGCCTGTCCGTCCAGCACCTCGAAGACCGCACGACCCCGGCCACGTTTACCGTGACGAACCTGCGCGACAGCGGGGTCGGCAGCCTGCGGGGCGCGATCGACGCGGCGAACGCCGCCCCGGACGCCGATACCATCGTGTTCGCCGGTGCCGCGATCGGAGGCACGATTAACCTCACGACGTTTGTCAACCTTCCTGCCAGCACTACGGCGGTGCCCCAGCCGGCCGGGCCTTCCGCATTCCTCATCACCAGCCCGATTACGATCGCTGGCACTGGGGAAACGATCTTCCGCTCCGTACTTACGCCCTTCCGGTTGTTCCAGGTGACGGCCACCGGCAGCCTCAGCCTCCGGAACCTGACCCTCTCCAACGGCCTCGCCCAGGGCTTCGGCGGCGCGAACGGCGGAGGCGGGTCAGCCGGGCTGGGTGGGGCCGTCTACAACCAGGGGACGGTGACCTTCTCCGGCTGCACCCTGTACGGGAGCCAGGCGATCGGCGGGGCAAACAATATTGGTTTTCATTCCGAAGGTGGCGGCCTCGGCGGGCGGCCGGAACTCGGGGGTGGATCACCCAATGGAGGTATCTCTGGCGGTTCTGTTGGCGGAGACGGCGGCTTTGGAGGAGGCGGCGGCTCTGGAGCAGCAAGTGGCGGCAAAGGGGGATTCGGTGGCGGCGGCGGGAGGGGCGGGACTTTATTTGAGCCAAAAGGAGGCGGCATCGGGGGATTCGGTGGCGGGGGTGCTACCCGCAGTGCCAGCGGGTTCGGTGGCGGTGCCAGTTCGACCAGCGAAGGCGGGAGTGGATCGGGGTTCGGCGGGGCGATCTTTAACCAGGGCGGGACGGTCACCCTTACCAATAGTACGGTTGCCGGGAACAACGCCCAGGGCGGCAATGGTGACGCCAACAACACATCTTCCCAGCACGGGGCCGGGTTCGGCGGCGGGATTTTCAACCTCAACGGCACTCTCAACCTGACTGGGACGACGATCGCCGGGAACTTCGTCACCTCCGGGACCGGCGGAGTCGCGAACGCGTCCGACGGCAACGAACTCTACACCGCCTCAATCGACGTTGGAAGCGTCACACCGACCCAAACCTCTCGC
>JANLRE010000376.1:0-4326 GCA_031368205.1 Fimbriiglobus sp.
GCAGGCTGCGAGACAATCTCACCCCTGGTTCTTTGATAACTTGACTAAACAGGGGCGACGATGAAATTGTCGCACAGCCCGTGCGACAATTGTGCCCGAGTGACCTGCCGTAAGATTGTGACCGAAATTACCTTAGACGCAATCGGCTCGCGCCGGCATCGTGCTTAGTGCCGGAACAGGAACTCGCGGGTGTTGAGGACTGCCCACAGCACGTCTTCCCAGGCTTTGCGTTTGTCGGTGTGCTTGGCGACGTGGGCGAGTGCGATCTTGGCTTCGGAGTCATCCGCTGCGCGGGCCAGTGCGGCGAGGTAGATTTCGTCCAACGTTTCGCGTTCGGTTTTTTTCTGGCTCAGTAACGACGTTAGGCGGTTGCTGGCACTGCGGACTTTCTCGTTGACGGTGGGGCCGTTGATGAGTTGCAGTGCCTGGGCGAGGTTGCCGTCACTTTCGCGTTCGCACTCGCAGGCCAATTCGCGGGCGGGTTGGCCGAAGGTTTTGAGGAACGGGTGGTTGACTTCGCCGTCCGGGAGTTGGATCGCGCGGGTGCCGATGGGTAACCCCGCGAATTTCTCCGGCACGCCGGTCACGTCACTGATGGCATCCAGGAGTTGCTCGGCGGTAAGGAGCTTAGTCACGGCGTGGGAAAAGTATTTGCCGTCGTCCTTGTTCGTGTCGTTCGGTTGCGCCGAGAGTTGATACGTGCGGGACTTCATGATGGTGGTGACGAGGTAGCGCAAATCGTAGTGATGTTCCGCGAAGTCCTTTGCCAATGCGTTGAGCAATTCGTCGTTGCACGACGGGTTCGATTCGCGGAAGTCATCGACCGGATCGACGATGCCCTTACCCATGACATGGAACCAGACGCGGTTGACGACGGACTTGGCGAAGAACGGGTTCTCCGGCTTGGTCAACCAGTCCGCAAATGCGGCGCGACGATCGGTGCCCACCTTCAGGTCTTGGTCACCACTACCGGGGAACCGTGGCTTCATCACTTTGCCCGTTCGCGGTTGGGAGACTTCGCCGTCTCGTGTCGCAAAAATGATTTCGGCACTGATGGCTTTGGCTGCTGCCGGGGCGTCCGCATCGGGCCGATTCTTCACCCGAGCAAACACCGCCGACAGGCCGTAGTAATCGTCCTGGCTCCAGCGTTCAAAGGGGTGGTTGTGGCATTTCGCACATTGCATCCGGACCCCGAGGAACAGTTGTGCCGTCGCTTCGGCGAGGCTCTGGGGGTCTTTGGCGATGCGGTAAAAGTTGGCGGGCGGGTTGGTGTAGGTGTTGCCGGTTGCGGTCAGGAGTTCCTTCACGATGTCATCGAGGCCGGTGTTCACGGCGAGCTTTTCACGCAGCCAAAGTTGGAATCCGTAACTCCCTTTGGCCTGAATCGTCTTGCGACTCGACCGAAGTACATCGGCCCATTTCAACGCCCAGAAATCGGCGAACTCGGATTGGGTGACCAGTTGGTTGATGAGTTTGGTGCGTTTATCGGCTGAGCCGTCCGCGAAGAACGTCTTGGCTTCGGCGGGGGTCGGCATCCGACCAATGGCATCGAGGTACGCCCGCCGCACGAACTCCGTGTCGGTACACAGTTCCGACGGGAGGATCGTCATCAACTTCAACTTCTCGAAAACGTTCTTGTCGATTGCGTTAAATTCGGACGGGTTCGACCACGTGAACCCGACACGCGGTTCCAGATACGTCAGGCGGACCGACACCATTTCTTCGAGGTAGCGCACCAGAATGGCCACTTCGCCGGGTCGCTTGAACTCGACGAACCCGTTCAAGTTCACATCAGCAATTCCGGGATCGCTGCTACTGAAGTTCGTAATGCGTGTCACGTCGCGTTGGCTGTTGTCCGAGTAGGTGGCGCGGACGGCGAGTTGTTGGAACTTGCTCGGGTTGTGCAGCACCCGATTGCCTGGGGTGACATCGAGTTTTTTAACGCTGGGTAACGAAGCGCTGTCGTCCTGCATTCCTTCGACAAGCCACTGGCGCATCATCTCCGCCGGGTAACTCGACGCCCCGAAGCGCGTGCCGCCTTCGTGCGGGACTCGCCCCAGGGCCTTCAACAACGTGAGCGAGGCGTCCGGGTTGTGTTTGTCGGACCGCCGGCCAAATTGCTCCCGCGTGAGTTGCAAATAATCGGCAGTCGGGTCAAACCCGCGTAGAGAAAGCTTGAAGCCGTTTTTCCCGCTGGGTGTTCCGTGACAGGCGCCCATGTTACAGCCACCGACATTGAACGCAGCCATAACATCATGCCGGAAGCTGACGGGTTTCACCTCATCCAGTTTCTCGACCGTGACAACGACCTTCGTTTCTTTGCCACCGGCCTTCACGGTTAACGTCGCCGTCCCGTTTTTGACTCCGCGAATGAACAGCTTTTCTTCTATTGTGACTACGTCGGAAACATTCGAGACCGCATCAACAACGGGTGTCAAATCCCGCAGAGTGCCGTCCGAGTATTTGCCAGTGATAACGAGTTGTCGCACATCCCGTGGCCCAGAAAGTGTCACGCGACTCGGCGATATGACCACTTCGGTGGGCGCGCCAATAAAAGTGGCACGGTCTTCCGGCGACACCGGCGGGGCGGCCTGTACGTTCGGCATGATTGTGAGCAGCAAAACCAACACGGATAGCCGGAAAGACATGGCATCCCTCGTCACAGATATTTGGTTCGTGGTCGCAAGAAGCGACGCAGGCAGGAGAACCCAAGCGGGTATCGTTCCGATAGCATAACCGACTGAACGCCAGAAAGCGATGGAAAACTGCAACAACTTTTTCGCGGGTCTGGCAAATCTTTCTGGCAATCTGTCTTCACCGGGTTTCCGGCCCTGAAAGGGCCGTGCTGTCAGCCCAGGGCCATGCCCTGGGACCGGGCAGCGGTAGCGTTTTTCGGCCCGATCAGGAGGGTCATGCCGATGGCTTCCAACCGAATGAACCGTCCCTTCCCGCGTTCCCAGGGCATGGCCCTGGGCTGACAGCACGACCCTTTCAGGGCCGAAACCCATGACAAATCATTTGCCCGAAAAATTCGCCAGACCCATTTCGGCGGTTGCCCCCAGCCAACATCCATGATCCGTTCGCATAGACGCTTCGTTGCCGTTTTCTCTAACATGCCACCTACCGATTCCGCCAACCCGACGGTGCGTCCTTGTCCGAAGTGAGTCGCTTGATCCCGTTCGTCCCCACCGCAATGCGGCGACTTTACCGTCAAGTGTTCCCGCACCGCTCGCCTGATTACGCAACCTTGTGGACCACCGCCTGCCACAAATGGGTGGTCGGCATGGTGCAACTTGACAAAGGCCGATTGCATGTGACCGGCTGGGCGATCACGCCGCTAGAGTTACGCCAGCACGTCGATTTCCGGATCAACGGTCAGCCGGTAGACCAAGTTGTTTACCCGGTCCCCCGCCCGGATGTGGCCGCCCATCTTCGGTTTGTGCTGGAAGCGCACGACAGTGGTTTCGACATTACAACTCGCCTACCGGAAGGCACCACGGAGTTGGGTGATCTGACGATTTCCTGTGTGGACAAGCGGACCGGCAAACTGTTGGATTGGGATTACCAGCCATATCACGTGCCGTCAAGCACGCGATTCGGACCGATGCCCGCACCGAACCAGATCACACGGGTGATCGGGGCGCCGTCGGACTTTTACTTCCGCATCGGCGGGTGGACCGTGTTCCAAACCCTGTGCGATGTGGTCCAAGAAGTGACGGGGCAAGCCATCACTGCTTTCCCGCGTGTACTGGATTGGGGCTGCGGTTGCGCCCGCGTCTCGCGCTACTTCTTGCCGCTACCGGGTGTCCAAGTCACCGGGGCCGATGTCGATCCGGATAACATCGGCTGGTGCCAAGCCAACTTACCCACCGGCACGTGGGACGTGTTGCCCCTGCGACCACCGTCCCAGTTGAAAGTGGAAAGTTTCGATCTCGCCTTCGGGATTTCGGTGTTCACGCACTTGAAGGAAGCGGAGCAATTTGCCTGGCTCCAAGAGTTGCAACGGGTCATTCGCCCCGGCGGTCTGGCCCTCATGACTTTCCACGGCGACGCCAGTGTGCTCTGGTCCGGGCTGAGTGCGGAGCGGTTCACCGCGTTGAAGCGGCGCGGCATTTGCGATCAAGCCAACCCGCTCTACGATGCGGTGTTGGGCGAAGATGATTACTACCGCGACGTGTTCCACACCACCGAATACATCCGTCGTGAGTGGGGCAAATACTTCGAGTTGTTAACGATCAAACCCTGCTCGATCGCGCACCAAGATTTAGTCGTGCTGCGCAGGAAGTGAGAGAGCACAAAAGCCCACCCATGATCATGGGTGGGCTT
>JANLRE010000393.1:0-1723 GCA_031368205.1 Fimbriiglobus sp.
CCAATTCGCAGGCACCTGGAGTTTTACTTCCAACTGATACCCCTTGCTCGGCTCCTCGAACGGCCCGAAGACGCTCGGCGGAACCGGCGTGTTGTCGTCCCACGTGTGCTTGCGAGCGAGTTCGAGGATCGTGGTGAAGTCGCGGTGAATGTCAGCGAGCGATACACCTGCTCGATGTGATCGTCTGATGGCGTGGGTGGCGTCGGCGTCAGCGTGGGTGGCGCCGATGGCGTAGGCGGCGGCATAGGCAGCGTCGTATGCGTTGGTGAAATCGGCGTTGTAGGCGTAGGCGGCGGCGTAATAGGCGTTGGAGTAGGCGTTGGTGAAGTCGGTAACAGTGAATTGTTCAGCCAAGCTAATCGCTGTTTCGATCGCAATATCATGTTTTTCGGGTGCGTCTGGGCAATGCTTTTTGAACAGCGGTTGTGCCCGTCGCGCACAGCGGGCGGCGAAGGCGACTCTTGCCCATCGCGGCAACTGTTTGATGTCGTCTTCGGTTGGAAGTTGGGGTTCGCTCATCTAGCCCTCCAGGTTTACGGGATACCCCATGATACCTATTCGCCCGTTTCGCTGGGGGATTTTTCTCCGTGATCGTCTCGAAACGGAGGGGGGCCGGCTGATTTGTGGTGACTTACCGATCAATTTCGCCCATGACGATGTCGATGCTGCCGATGATGGCGGGGACATCGGCGATGAGGCAGCCACGGCAGATTTCATCGGCGACACTGAGGTTGCAGAAACTGCTGGAGCGGGCGCGGACTCGGAGCGGGACGTTTTCCTTGTTGGGGCGACCGACGACGTGGAAGCCCATTTGGCCGCGTGGGCATTCGGTTTCGACGTAGCATTCGCCGGGGGTCAGGGTGCGCGGTGGCTCGACGCGGTGGGCGTACTTGGTTCGCAGTGCGTCGGCCATCTTGGGGTCGTTGACTTTCTTCTCGTCATCGCTCAACTTGATGTGATCGGCTTGCAATATCTCCCATTCGGATTGTAACTTCGTGTACTTTTCAATCGCTTGCTCGACGAGTGAGATACTTTCAATCACTTCACGCATCCGGACATAAAAGCGGTTCCAACAATCACCAATGACCGTGTCGTGGGGGGCGGTATCAAACGGTGGGATGGGGACATCAAACGTGTAATGTTCATACCCGGAGTACGGTTCGGTTTTGCGTAAATCCCAGGCGGTATCCCCTCGGGTGTGGTCCAGTGAAGCGCGTAACATCGGGCCGGTGCAGCCGTAATTGATGGCCATTTCTTTGGAAAGTACCCCGACCGCAGCGGTGCGTTTTACGAAGATGTGGTTGTTGGTGAGCAGGGCATGGTATTCGGGTATGCGCGGTTTGAAGTATTCCAAGAACTGCTTGCAACGTTGGATCCACCCGGTTGGTAGATCGTCATGCACTCCACCGATTGTGATGTAGCTATAAGTTAACCGCGCACCACACACGTCTTCAAACAGATCGAGTATTTGTTCCCGCTCCCGGAAGGCATACAGGAACGGACTGAACGAACCTAAATCGAGGCCGTAAGCACCCATGCCGACCAAGTGCGACGCGATGCGGTTGAGTTCGCAAATCATCACCCGCAGGACTTGGGCCTTCTCCGGGATCTTCATCGCGCACAGTTTTTCGACGGCGAGGGAGTACCCGAGGTTCATGTTCATTGCCGCGAGGTAATCCATGCGGTCCGTGTACGGGATGAACTGAATCGGCGTGACGTTCTC
>JANLRE010000439.1:0-4025 GCA_031368205.1 Fimbriiglobus sp.
GCCGAAAATCAGAATCAGAAGGCTGACGAGAATGAACAGGACGTATGAAGCAGATTCGACCCACAACCCGTAACGGTTCCGGTCTTCGTTCAACTTCTGGTCTGGTATCATCGGCGACAGCCCCTGTTACGCAACGCCACTGAGTCGCGGCAAGGGTTTTTGTACAGAATTGCGAATCGACGCCACCCACTCGACAAGCTCCGGCTCGGGTGGGATACTAACCCGACGTTGATTGGCACCTGCCCCACGCTTCCGTTCCGAGGCTCTTCCATGCGTTGCCGTTACTTGTTGCTATTGATCCCGATGGTCCTGCTGGCCACCCTTGAAACCAACGCGGAACCGCCGAAATCGCAGAAGTTCAGCGAGGACGGGTTCGTGCCGATCTTTGATGGCAAGTCCTTAAAAGGTTGGACGATTTCGGCGAAGACGGGCCATAGTGGGACGACGAAAAACAAGTCGGGCGGCAGGTGGGTCGTGGAAGACGGCGCGATCATCGGCAGCCAAGACGTGCCGGGGAATGGCGGCATCATCATCACCGATAAGGAGTACACGGACTTTGAAATCGCACTGGAAATGAAGAACGACTTCGGCCCGGACAGTGGCCTGTTTTTGCGGAGTAACGACCGGGGCCAAGCCTACCAAGCGATGATTGATTACCACGCCGACGGCAACTTGATGGGCATCTACGGCGAAGGCATCGGTGGGTTCAAGTCCAACAACTACAAGTTCGACAAGAAGGTCACCGACATTATTGAAGAGAAGAACGCGACGCCGTTGCCCGTGTCGCCGAAAGACTGGCCGACCTTCTGGAAGCACGGCGAATGGAACGAACTGCGTGCCCGCGTCGTCGGCAACCCGCCCACGATCACCACCTGGATTCGCGGCGTGAAGTTCGCGGAGTGGACCGACGAACGCAAAACCGGCAACATCCCAACGAAGGGTGGCATCGCCTTGCAAGTCCACGGCGGTGGTGATTACACCAAGCAGTTCGTGCGGTATCGCAACGTCCGCGTGAAGGAACTGTCCGGGAAGTAAGGTTCGACAGCTCTCCGGTTTCTCGGTAACAGTGGGTTACTCCCGGATGAAGTTCTTCTCGTCTCAGGAGAGCTTGTAAAAGGCGGCGGTATTGTAGAACGCTTTGTCGGTGGCGCCGATCAGTTTGAGTGGAGTGTTGGGCGCGAGCAACCCCAGTGCATCGGGGATGTCCAATGTCCGCATCACGTTCAAAAAGTGCGGTCCGTCCATGTGCGATGTGGGCGGATCGGCGATCACCACTTGCTGAATCTTGTCCGGGGCCAGCAACGCGGAGTACGCGGCGATCACACCCGCATGGCCGCGCCCAACTAGCCACACGCTCCGTTGCTTCGCCTCGACTTGCCCCACGATTGCGATCACGTCCTGCACCCGCCCGGTATCGACCGTTTGCCCCAACAGTGCATAGGACCGCTCCACGGTGTTCGGCGGGTTCTTGACCGTCCACTGTTTGTTGCCACCCCCGCGCGGCCGGAGCGTGAAAATTACGCCCGGTTCGACCGCCAGTGTCTTCCGCCAAAACTCCGTTGCCGCTGCCACGTCTTCGGTCGGGTTCAGGACGACAACGACCGGGTTCGGGGATTTGGCTAATTTCCCGAGGTCGTCGAGTTCGCAGAGCAATTTCGTTTCAGAGAGTGGCGGCGAAGTCGCAACCGCACGGAAGCTTCGCTCCTTCAACTGCGTCAACAAGCCGTCTTTCCAATTCCCGAACCCGTCCGGATTCGTCGGCAACTTCACGTCGGCTTTCGGCACGAACAGTTGGTCCACGCGGTCGTTGATGCTGTCCTTGGGCAAGTCACTATCTTCCGGGAACACCCGCAGTGTTTTAGCATCAATCTTCGTGAATTCGCCGTCGGTGACGGGTGCGGGTTTGCCGCGAAGGTGCTGGTTGAAGAAGCGGAAGACGGGCGTGCGCAGTTCGGGCGTGTCGAGGTGTTTGCCCGTTGTGACGACTTCTTCGACGAGGTCTTTCACGCCCAACATCTCGTAGCACTGGCGCAGCTTGGCGATGATGCGGCGGTTGCCGTCCATCGGGAAAATCGGGTCGGCGTCGCTGTTGGCGAACATGAGCGGGCGCGGCGCGATCATCGCCACCATCGTGGTAAAATCCCACTGATAGGTGTTGATCGGGAACATGCAATCGCAGTGGCCGTTGATGACCTTGTGCGCCACGTGGCTTTCCAGATCGCTGAACCCGGACACCGGCGCCGCGACCTTCACCCGGTCGTCGGCAACGGCAATCCAGACCGTGGTCGCACCGCCGCCGGAACGCCCCGTAACGCCAATCCGATTCGCGTCCACGTCCGGTCGGCTACACAGGTAATCAATCGCCCGGACGCCGTTCCAGCACTCGACGCCCGCCGGCGTGTACCCGCGACTCTGCCACCAGAACCGGCCCAAGTTGTACGTGCCGTGGTGCTTCCCCGCGACTTCGCCGAGTTGCAGCGTGTCAATCACCAGGCACACGTAGCCGTTGTTGGCGAACCAAACGCCGTGGCGTTGATACCCCGCCTTGTTCCCGTCTCGCCCGAGTTGGCTGTGCCCGCACACGTACAGAATTGCGGGCAGTGCGCGTTCCGGGCCGTGCTTCGGCTTGTACAAGTTGCCGGTCACGTACAACCCCGGCATACTCTGGAAGTGAACCTTTTCAATGACGATGTTGCCCTGCTCCACCGTGCCGGTCACGGTCGCCTTCAACGGCGTTTTCTCCGGCAGCGGCGACAGCCCGAGCATGTCCAAAAACTGCTCCTTCAACACCGGCCGCTTCTTGTCCCATTCCGCCTTCGTCGTGGCACCGTCCATAAACTTCGCGTTGAGCCGCTCCGTTTCCGCCACGAGTACCGAGTGAATCGCCGCATCCGCCTTGGGGTCAACGATCGGCACCTGGGCCATCGGCGTGAGAATCGTTGCGGCCAGGAAAAGTGTCAGGAACATGGGAACCACCAATCGGAAGCGAGTTCAGGGTCAAACAAACCAACACTAGGAAACGGCCATCACTGCCCACAACAAGTGCACCCGCACCCGCTAAACTGTCGAGTGTAATTTTGTCCGAACTGTTTGCAGGAACGCAAGAAAATTCTTGACCCGACGTTCGGAAGCCCGGTACTATCCCATCTGTGGATTCAGACTAAATTGTTTATCCCATGTCGGGATTGGGTTGTACATCTGTTCGACGGCAGAAGGCGGTCGCTGCCGAAATGTCGAGGGGTGCCAGTCGATTAGCGATAATCGCCGGGATGTTCCCGGCGACGCAAAGAGACTTGCTTATCTTGCGCGAAGCGCGAGCTAAACACCTGTTCGGCGGGGCGGACGGGATGAGGTGCGAAATGTATGAGACACTACGATTAGCTACTCAGGTTGCCACCCCCGTGGGTCTTTGCGCATTCACCTTCTCCCTCGTGTTCTTTGTTTACATTCGGTATCTGAAGCACCGAGAGCAACAATTGAACTCAATTCCCGCAGAAGAGCGGGCAAGAGTGTACGACCAGTTTCTTACTCGATATGGTGTCCGCGTCGAGTCGGCTACACTAGCTGACAAGTTGAAGCTTGTGCAGGAAGAGATGGACAAACGATTTCGCATGACAAGATTGGTTATCTTTGTACTGGCCATTACCTTTGTTACATGTTTTGCTATTGGCGTCGCTGCGCACGTGTACGGCCAGCACCTTCAGCAGTCACCTAACAGCTCGAACCTGGGACAAGAGAAGGAACCTACACACGACTCAACAAACGCTTCTTCAATTGAAAAGATTCCGTTAGACACTCTCGCATCAGAATTCGTCGAGTTGTTGGTTGAGGATCAAAGTCAGCTTCGCCAAAAGTCCAAGTCTTCGCCCAAAGATATCGATCACAAGGATCTATTGATAGGTTCACCAGTGGGGCGAGTTTTCGATCGGCTACTAGTCAAACATGGTTACAACAAGGGGTATAAAGTTGCTTTGAAGGAACACAACAAGCTAATCAACCGCCTGATTATTCACCTCAATGAAAGT
>JANLRE010000371.1:0-1082 GCA_031368205.1 Fimbriiglobus sp.
CCAGTAACTTTGCACCGCCGCCCGGCTATAACCTTCGATGGTCAAACCTGCGTGCATGTGGGTCAGGTAGGGCGCGTTATCGACAGGTCGGTCAAGCATGGGGTCCAGCCATCAGAGTCGGAAAACTCGCTTCGGAAGCGCAAGTTGGTGGGTTCATCGTCGTCCGATGAGCGCCGGTCGTCAACTCACACAGCAAAAATGTGATATTGACACTCTGTCAAGTTGTTGGCATTGTTCGCGGTCCATCGGTTTGTTTGGGGGAGGGTAGGAAGTATGACACGCGCAATCGTGACCAAGTTCGGCATCACACTGTTCGCAGTTGGAATGCTGTTTTCGACGGGTTGCTCCACGATGTCCAACACTGGCAAGGACGCCCTTGCGGGCGGTGCGATTGGGACCGGGGCAGGGGCACTCGTCGGCATGGCAACCGGAAACCCGAAGACGGGTGCGGTGATCGGCGGGTTGCTCGGAACGGGCGTCGGGGCGGCCATCGGCTCCGAGGCGGATCACAAGGAAAAAGAACACGCCATCCAACGCGACATCGCCCAAGCCCAAGCCGCCGAAGCCAACGCCCCGATCAGTCGCGGGCCGCTTTCCGTGGAAGACGTGATTGCCATGAGCAAAGTGAATCCGGCGACTAACAGCCGCGTTAGTGACGACATCCTGATTCAGTACATCCGCACCACGAACAGCCAGTACAACCTATCGCCCGGTGACTTGCAGTACCTGACGGCCAACGGCGTGTCGGACCGCGTGATTCAAGAAATGATGGCCACCCGTAACCGCCCCGTCACGCGAGTGGTTCCCGCGCCCCGAACCGTGTACGTGCAACAACCGCAACCCGTCGTGGTTTATGAGCAACCGTACTACTCGCCGTACTATTACCGCCCGCCACCGCCGTCGGGCGTGTGGATCGGTGGACGAATTCGATGATTGGCTGTAAAACGATGTGTCGCGTCAAGTTTCAAAAAAGATGAAAAAAACTCCGGATAGACTTGACTTTAGATGTTACGCAGTTGCGATGTTTGGGAGCAGGATGAAGGGTTTGGCGAGGTAGGCTCGCAGGGCGTCGTTGATGATCG
>JANLRE010000374.1:0-2613 GCA_031368205.1 Fimbriiglobus sp.
TGCTACGAACCGGCGATACGTGCGCCGCTACTGGTCCGCCTACCGGGGGTGACGAGACCCAACACGAGTTCGACGGCGTTGGTCGAGTTCATCGACATCGTTCCCACGATCCTCAACGGCTGCGGGACGACGGTTCCCGAATCCGTACAGGGTCGCAGCTTAATAAACGTGCTGAAGGACGGCGCAAGTACGCATCGTGAAGCCGTGTTCGTCGAGTACGCGGAGAACGAGGAGGCGATGGTGCGAACCGAGCGGTGGAAACTCATTTACACAACCGGCAAGCGGAAGCGGGAGGACGGTTACGAAACCGGCAAGCCGCTCCCCGGTCGGGTGATCCAACTCTTCGACGTGAAAGCAGACCCGGAAGAAACGACGAACTTGGCGGCTAAACCGGATTACAGAACGTTGGTAGACGATCTCACGGCGAAACTCGTGACCCATCTGTGTAAGACGGCACGCGAACCCCAGTTGATTCCGAAAACTGACGACATCCACATGAAGTTGGAACACCTGCTCCAACCGCGTGATGTTCAACCCAAAAAGTAACCCAAGGGTTCGTCAGTCCTTCACGCACCGAAAGCCCGTGTGACTAGCGCCGCTATCGGCTGGGTTTTTATCGCGGGCGTTTGGGATGTAGCGTTTGCAATAGGTATCCGCACACAAGTACGACCCGCCACGACGAACCCGTTGCATCTCGCCGCCGTCCAGATCACCCGTGGTCGGCCCGCGTGGGTTGTCCTTCGGCGAACTGGCGTAATACGTACTGCTGTAAATGTCGTCGCACCATTCCCACACGTTGCCGCTGATGTCGTACAAGCCGTATCCGTTCGGCGGAAATTGCCCGACGGGTGCCAGCCCTGCGAAGCCGTCTTCGCCCGTGTCGAGTTGCGGGAATGTGCCTTGAAAGGTGTTGGCGTACCACTTGCCATCGGTGCCTTGAGCGGAGGTTCCCCAAGTGTAACTCTGCTGTTTCAACCCACTGCGTGCCGCGTATTCCCACTCCGCTTCCGTCGGCAGGCGGGCGCCCACCCATTTGCAATACGCCACGGCATCATCCCACGCGATGTGAACGACCGGATAATTCTTCCGGCCGTGGATGGAACTTTGCGGGCCGTCGGGATGCCGCCAATTGGCCCCGGCCTGATATTTCCACCACGGCGGATGACCGTTCGGCCACGGCGGATTCAAGGAGGCTTCAACTGGCACAAACATCGCGGAGCCGGGGATTAGATTCTTTGGGTCGGCACCGGGGTATTTTCGCGGGTCCGGTTTTTGCTCCGCGATCGTGAGGTAGCCGGTTGCTTTCACGAATGCCGCGAACTGGCCGTTCGTCACTTCCGTTTTGTTCATGTGGAAGCCGTTTAAGGTGACTTCGTGGGCCGGTTTCTCGTCCGGTTCGGCTGACGTATTGCTCCCCATCACGAACGTGCCGCCGGGAATCCATACCATTTCAGGGGGTGTTTCGTCCGGATCAAGTGCGTCCTCGGAAGGGCCGTTCGTGGCAACAACCAATACCAAGACCAACCCCACGGCTGACCCAACCAGAATGGCCGGGAGCCAACGCATGGCCAAGTTTTGCGAACGATAAGCAGTAGGCTGTTTCATGATGGAGCCACTTGAGTCAAACAGTTTCTTAAGGTGCGCGAAACGCGACCCCAGGCACTCCATTACCCACGCGAAATTATGAGCATCACGGCGAAAAACGTTTGCAAGCGGTTTGGCAAGTTTGTGGCACTCGATGATGTCACAGTCGTAGCCCCCACGGGTTCGTTGTTGGCGCTGCTTGGGCCGTCGGGTTCGGGCAAAACAACGCTCTTGCGCATCATCGCGGGTCTCGAAATCGCGGATTCCGGCAGCGTGCAATATCTGGACGACGACATCACCCGACGCTCGGCCCGCGATCGAAACGTGGGCTTTGTGTTTCAGCACTACGCCTTGTTCCGGCACATGACAGTGTACGAAAACGTCGCCTTCAGTTTACGGGTCCGCAAATGGCCGGAAGCCAGAATCCGCAGTCGGGTCTCGGAACTGCTTCACTTGGTAAGGCTCGAAGAGAAGGGCCACCTGTACCCCGCATCACTCTCGGGCGGGCAGAAGCAACGCATCGCGTTAATTCGGGCACTGGCACCAGAACCACCGCTACTCTTGCTGGACGAGCCGTTCGGCGCGTTGGATGCCAAAGTCCGCGACGAACTACGCCATTGGTTACGGCGATTTCACGACGAGTATCACGTCACCAGCATCTTCGTCACCCACGACCAAGCGGAGGCGTTTGAAGTTGCGGACCAAATCGTCGTGATGAACCACGGCAAAATCGAACAATCCGGGACACCTGCCGAGGTCTTTGAACACCCCAAGAATGCGTTCGTGATGGACTTTTTGGGCAACGTGAACGTCTTCCAGGCCCAACTCAAAGACGGTCGCGTGCTGTTCGGTGATGTCGTCATGCCCATTCACAAAAGCAACGTCATCGAAACTAGCAACGGCAAAGCCGATGTCTACGTTCGCCCCCACGAACTGGACATCGAACGCAGCGCCGATGCCGGGAATTGCCTACGGGGCAAGATTGTTCACATCAACCCGGCAGGGTCGATCGTCAAAGTCCGGGTCATG
>JANLRE010000497.1:0-2547 GCA_031368205.1 Fimbriiglobus sp.
GCAAGCATTTTGAGAAGGACTCTCACAGGTTATCCGAGAGATGAATTCGTGCGCTCCCAACTGGGTTGGGCGTGATTCACTTGTAGCCCTGAGATCATCTGGTCAAACACCGTGGTCTCAAGATCAATGGAAAATTCTTGATCTTCGCTCCGACTATATAATTCGAGGTGAAATATGTCTGGTAAAGCCATCGGTCGCAATGCCATTCTCCCATTCCGCCCCCGGCAATTACCGGAGATTGATACCATCTGGATTGACGTCTCGACAATCCTGTGCATCCCACCAGGTTTCATGTCCGGCATCCCACGGACAATCCGGAAATTACTAGACTCGCTATCAACAGAGTCTTGGATGAACATCCGCCTGTGTGTCGTGGTGCCAGATGTCGGTCTCGCGGAAGTTCACCCGAATTGCATCGAGGATCATGACTCGCCGCTCAACCCGCTTCCGGCACCCGTTGCACCGCCGCAAACGCAGCAACGCCGTCACTCGCGGTTCTGGTACATCCCGTGGGCAGTTCGGCACCAATTCCGAACTGCCGAAAGTGGCGTTCGGAATCTTTGGGTTGACCCAAATGCCGCATCACAAGCGGCGTTACAGGCACCGACGTTGCCACACTATCCGCCCTACCGCCACGGTAGCATTATCGGTATTCCCGATTTGGGGCCGCGTGACCTTGTGGTGTCGTTCGGTGGGATGTGGGTCGTCCCGAACGGGTCGGATACGTTCGCGCGAGCGCACCAAAAGCAGCAATTCAAACACGTGTCGCTGATCTACGACTTGATCCCGATCAACGCACCTCATTTGTTTCAATCCGACGTGAGCGCGCCGTTTAAGGTTGCTACGAACATGCAACTGAACGAGTCCGATGTCATTTTGACAATTTCGGAGTTTTCTAAACAGGAAATACTTCAGTACGCCAAGGATCAGTTCAAGCCGGTCGGATCGGTCGAAGTTTTCACTCTGGGATCCGACATTAAACCGCTCAACGCGATTGAACGAGCGGCGACCCCGACCCAGCACCGCCGCCCGTTTGTGTTAACTGTCGGGACGGTTGAGTGGCGGAAGAACCACTTCGGCATGTATCAAGCTTGGCGAAAACTTGTTAAAAAACTGGGCCCGGACAAGGCTCCCGATCTGGTGATGGCCGGTAAACCCGGTTGGAATTCGGAGGTGATCGTTCAAATGATCAGGAACGATCCCTTGGTTAAAGAAAAAATCATCCTCAAGCCCCATGTCGATGACCGCGAACTCGACTGGTTGTACAAGAATTGCCTGTTCACCCTTTACCCTTCGACGTTTGAAGGGTGGGGGCTGCCCGTCGAAGAAAGCTTCATTTACGGCAAGATGTGCATCACGACCAATGCGACATCGCTGCCAGAAGTCGGTGGCGAGTTTGCCGATTATGTCGAAGAAGATGATGTCGATGGGATTGTTCGCGGCGTCATGCTAGGGTTAGATGAAGACTACCGCCGCACGCGGGAAGAGTTTATCTTCGCGTACTATAAGCCCAACACTTGGCAGATGGCATCCGCACAAATTCAGTCGATCTTGAAGTCACACTTTCAGTTCGACGAGCAGCCCGCACGGGAATCAATCTGGCGGCGGGCCGGAACGAAAGCGAGCCGCAAGATGGCCAGTGCGTTGTCGTTGTTCTGGTAGCACCAGTTAAGAACGACTCACGCCCAAACTGTTAAAGAAATATCGCAGGGGGGCTGTCACGCGCCAGGAGCGGGATGACCTCATATCCGCAATGGCGTGTTGCAACCCCTGGATGTGTCCATGAAGCTTCGCACTTTCCAGTTCATACTGATTCACTAACTGCTCGTGGGTCTGTTTCAGAGTTGTGATTTCTGTTTGTTTTTCTGTCAAACTGAAGTTTGAGGTGTTGATTTCACCTAGTACCGATTCCCAAGCCTTGAGGTTTGGTTTAACAGTGGCTTCGGCACCGTGACGGCAGGCAAATCCGATCATGCCATTATCTAGCCCGGTGTGAGCATACGGTGTCAGTGTGAAGCCCGCCCGACCAAAACATCGGCTAATGAAATCGGTGCTCCAGCCACCTTCCCACCAACCAAACTTGCGAATGACATACACAGACTCCGGATCGAGACGGATACCCCAGTCTTTCCACCAGCATGTATTGATCGGTTCACCGGCGAATAGAATTTTCCCGTCCGGCTTAACGAATTTCCCCAGATGAGTCAGTGTTTCCCACGGTTTCAGACTGTGATGGAGGCATTCGTAGAAGAGCAACATATCGTACTGCTGAGTCGATGCGAATTTATCGAACTCCGATTGGACGGCTTCAATCGGCAGTGAGAGCCGTTCCGCACGTTTCTTCACCAACTGCACGAAGAGCGGGTTGATGTCAAGAGCGGTGACCGAGGCACCACAGAAAGCCATCGCTTCGGAACTGAGACCCCAACCACTGCCTGCATCAAGAATCGTGGCGCGGGGTGGAAGGTTGGCAAGAACTAAACACGAGTGGATGGCCCGTGTGTGTTTGGCAATCCACCCGACATCGCCACTGTTGTACGGGTTATG
>JANLRE010000565.1:0-6230 GCA_031368205.1 Fimbriiglobus sp.
GGATTAGCTCAAACTCACGCCCGAGTTGACTGAGCGTATCAAGCCAAGCCTGGACCGAGGTATCGAGTTTCTCAGCGACATTGTGAACGGGGATCACCACGCTCACGCCGTCATTCGCCACAACAATTTCTGGCATCGACATAATGTGCTCAAGGTGTAAGTTTGGTCACGCCGACCCTGTGGAAATCTTACGGAAGTGCCCGATCAACTGGAAGATGGCGACGATCACGCCACGTTCTCGGCCAAGCGTGGGCCGTCGGCGTAACCGTTTTGTGTGTCGTAAAGCCGCTTATAGGTGGCACAGGTGGCGTATAGTTCTTTGTGCGTTCCGACAGACAGAATGTGCCCGGCTTCCATCACGACGATGCGGTCCGCCAGTTCGAGCGTACTCATCCGGTGCGTGATAAGGAACGTGGTGCGACCCTTCACGAACTCTTTGAGCACTTGGTGAATTTTCACTTCGCTCTCGGTGTCGATTTGGCTGGTGAATTCGTCAAGGATCAGAATCCGCGGGTCACGCAGAATCGCGCGGGCCAGCGCCACCCGCTGCTTTTGCCCGCCGGACAGTTGTCCGCCGAAATCACCCACCAGTTCCTGATAGGCTGCCGGTTTTTCGACGATGAATTCATGGGCGAACGCCTTCTTCGCGGCTGTTTCGACTTCGTCTTGAGTCGCACCCGGTTTGCCGTAAGCGATGTTCGCAAAGATCGTGTCGTTGAACAAAACGGTGTCTTGCGTCACCAGTCCGATTTGCTTGCGGAGGCTGCGCAAGTTCGCCGACCGCAGGTTCACGCCGTCCACGTAAATCGCGCCGTAATCGGGGTCGTAGAAGCGGGGTAAAAGTCCCAGCAAAGTTGATTTGCCACAGCCATTGGGGCCGACAATCGCAACCGTTTCACCGGCAACGATCCGCAAATTGATGTTATCCAGCGTGCCGGGGTCTTGGCCGGGGACGTAGGAAAAACAGACGTTGCGGAACTCGATCGACTCGGCGTGCTTCGGGACAACCGGGCCACCGGCGTTTGAGGCAACCTTCGGTTCGCGGTCCTGAATTGCGAAGATTCGATCCGCTGCGGCGGCTCCACTTTGGATCTTGGTATAGACGCTGGAAATCCGCCGCACCGGGTCCGCGATCATGCCGAGTAACAGGTAAAGCGTGATGAGTGTTTCCGGACTCATCGGCTCGTCGGCCATCTTCATGCCGAAGATTTTGTTCTCTTTCTCCAACACCAAATACGCACCCGCCAACAGTGCCAAACTGACGGCAGCGACCCCGAGGACTTCCACCACCGGGCTGGTGAACGCATCCAGGTGAATGACCCGCATCGACCGACGGTAGTAATCTTCCGTGGCTTGCCGAAAGCGGCGCCGTTCCGCCGGTTCGCGGGTGAAGGCTTTCACGACCTTGATGCCGTCGAAGGTTTCACGCACGATCTTGTACAGCCCGGACATCCGTTCCAGCACCTTCCGCGATGCCTTTTTCATCAACCGACTGACGCGGGTTAAGCAGACGATCGCAGGCGTCACCAGACAGATGAACAGGATCGTGAGTTGCCAACTAATCGCGCAGGCACCCGCGATGCAGCCGAGCATTTTGAGGGGTTCGACGATCATCTTGCCGTACAGAACTTTCATTCCCGTGCCGACTTGTTCGGTGTCGTTCGTGACGCGGGACATCAGTTCCGCCGTGCCGATTTCTTGCAACTGCCGTGGGTCTTGGTGAATCGCGGAGCGGTAAAAGCGGTTGCGAAGGTCGAGCAACGACCGGCACACCACCCCGCCAACGAGCGACTCCTGCCAGAACTCGAAGAACCCCTTCAAGGCCATCCCGACGATGATGACCACGATAATCAACACGAACGTCTCGAAGCTACTCACGGGAAGGCGATCGACCACGTGGGCTTTGAGTTGCGTTCGCCACCAAAGTTTGCGATTCAATTCGTGAAGTTCGCCCTCCAACTTCGCTAAATCCTTGATGCTACTGCGAAGCTGTTGCTCGATCAGCTCTTCGGGCGGATGGCTTTCGAGATAGTTCGAGAGGTACGCGATGTTCTCTCGCTTCTTTTGCACCTCTTTCAATCGGCCCGGCTCGTTCGCTTTCTTCTGGTCTTCCTTGATGTCGTCATCGACCGACTGCTGCAAGGTTTTCTTGTCCTGCATGACCTTCAGCATGGGATAAATCAGCGAGAGGTTGGTGCTCCAAAGCACGGCTACCATCGTGGCCGCGAGGAACGACATGAGCAGTCGGGGCCAGTACGCCCAGGAGAATTTCAGCGCGCGTGCAAAATTCCGCATGGTTCAATTGCCTTGGTCAGGTGTCATCGCGGTTTTAGCAAATGCGGGGAATGCTCACAAGTGTAAGCTGCGATGTCCGGCTTGCGTAGGTTGCCGTTGTTGCGTATATCGCGGTCCGATCCGTGGGAGGTCTACGGGCTGATGTGCGGGAGCGGTTGACGATGATTCAAACTCGATCCCGATTCATTTGGCTACTTTTGGCGAGTTCGTGCGGGTTACTCTCCGGGTGTCTGGGGGGGACTTACAACCCGTCATACTTCCCGTTTTATTTGTCGCCCGGCGACATCATCCAAACGCACGCCAAGCCGGCGGGGCGCGGGTACTTTGCGAACTTCGACCCGAAAGCGGTGAAGCTAGAAGTCACTCCGACTCAAGTCACGAACCCGACCAAAACTCAACAAGTATTAGTGGCGACGATCTTCGATGCTGATGGCCAACCCCGACGCAAACGGCGGGTGGAGTGGATTCTGGACGGTCCGGGGTTCATTTTGGAAGTCGATGAAGGCGGTATCGCACCGGGTCGCGGATACTTGGACGGCACGAAAAAGGCGATCAGCTACACCGATTACCGGGAACACCTCTTCAACCGGGGCACGGAAAACCCACGTGATGATTTCACGATTTACCCCGGTCAAACGTGGTGCATCGTCAGTTGTGCCGTACCCGGTGAAACGACGGTGACCGCGTATGCGCCGGAAATCTACGACCACGAACGGCGAACCGTCACGACGCGGTTGATGTGGACCGATTCCCAAACTAATTTCACATTTCCGGTTAGTGAAAGCACGCCGCGCATGACGGGGACGCCTTCAACCACCATATCCCGTAATCCGACGCGGGAGAACGATTGGCCCGCACCAATCGACCGGAAATTGGTGGCCGGGCTGACACTTGATGTCCAAGCGCCGAAAGCCGCTACGTTCGAGCAACCGACGGCGTTCACACTGGAATTGGCCAACAACGGCACCGCGTCCAGCCAGCCGGTTACCGTTCGCACAACCGTGCCGGACGGGGCCGATTTCGTGAGCGCCGATCCGCCGCCCACGGTGCAACAAGATCGGCAGTTGACGTGGACGGCGGGGGCGCTGACAGGCAATTCCAAACGCACGATCATCCTCAATGTCCGGGCGCTTCGCAAGGGTTCATTGACGTTGTCGGCGACGGCGGAAACTCCGGATGGGTTGCACGCGGACAACCGCGCCACCGTGAACATCGGCACGCCGATGCTGAAACTGACTGCCGAAACGCCGGACGTTTCCGCGATCGGTGAACGAATCCCGCTCGTGCTACTCGCCGAAAATCCGAGCGCGATTGCGGATGAAAACGTAACGACATGGCTGACACTGCCCGAGGGCACAACGCACCCGTCCGGTACCAACCCGGTTGAAGTTCCACTTGGCACAATCGCGGCGGGGCAGACGAAACGGGTGGAAGTCCCGCTGACCGCGAAGCAACCGGGGCGGTTCAACGTCGTTGTAAACGCCACGGGTGATGCCAGCTTGAAAGCCCGCACCCAGGCAACGCTCGACGTTCGTCGGGCAGCACTGAGTGTCGGCATTACCGGGCCGAGCCAAGTCATGGTCAACGACGAAGCCACATGGCAAATTCAAGTGACGAACACAGGCGACGGCGCGATTCCGGAATCGGTACTCCGAGTGAATTTGCCTCAGGAAATGCGTGTTCTCACGGCATCGGATGACGGTACGACATCGAATAAAGGTGTCGTCGAGTGGCGTCTAGGTCTGTTAGCACCGGGACAAAAACGGGTCGTGAAGATGACCGCTCGTTCTGAGAAGTTACTCGAAAAAGCCACGCTCAACGCGACCGTAACCGCAGGCAAACCGGGCGCAACCTCGCCGGTTCAAGCTCAAATGGGGATGCCGATTGCGGTCAGCGGTCAACCCGTTCTCACGCTGAACCTGACCGAAGTTCCCACAACGATCACCGTCGGTCGTAAGTCGGCGTTACGAATCGTAGTCAAGAATGCGGGAACCGGACCGGCGACGAAGGTGGATGTCGCGTTCGTTGTCGAAGGCTTGAAACTGGCAAGCGGGACGGGTGCGGATCGTCAACCGGCACAAGTCAACGGACTACGGCTCACGTTCGGCACGCTGGATAAACTCCCAGCGGGTGCGACGGCGGTTTTCTTGGCGGAGTTTGAAGGCACAAGTTCCGGAACCGCTCGCGTACAAGCACTTGTCACCTCCGATGGCGACACGAAGCCGTTGCGCGAAGAGCAAGCGTTGCGTGTGGTCAGCGGGAATTAACGGGTTACGCATTCCCGGCGAACCGGCGATGTCAGTCGCCGGGTGGGCTGCCATTCGATTGAGGTTGTCCACCCGGCAGCTTACGCAGCCGGTTCGCCAAGATCGAATTCCACACATAGGATTGAGCCGCGCACTGTCTTTCAACGGCAAGTCGATCCATAATAACGCCATCGAATCAAAGCACACACGCACTCTCCTTGGGGCTGACTCGTGAAGATCCCGCTCGTCCAACTCGTTCGCCAAATCGCACCCCAAACACGGGTCGCGGATGTCGCCGCCGAAACCCGGCAGGCGTGGCTCACGTCCAAAGTCGCGGCCCGCATCAAGCCGGGGATGCGCATCGCGGTCGCCTGTGGCAGTCGTGGCATTCGCAACTACCTGACCATTGCGCGTGCCACGGTCGATGCTTTGAAGGAACTGGGTGCCAAGCCGTTCATTGTCGCGGCGATGGGTTCGCACGGTGGGGCGACATCCCAAGGGCAGCGCGAGTTACTGGCCGGTTACGACATTGATGAAGCCCATCTCGGCGTGCCCGTCGTGACCGGCATGGACGTGGAGCAAGTCGGCATGAACTCCTGGGGCGAGCCGTGCTGGTGGGACTCGAACGCCCGCAGTGCCGATGGCGTGGTGACGGTGTCGCGGATCAAACCGCACACCGATTTTCGCGGCGCCTTCGAGAGCGGCATTTTGAAGATGCTCGTGATTGGCCTCGGCAAACGCCAAGGGGCGGATCAACACCACT
Source organism: Fimbriiglobus sp. (assembly GCA_031368205.1). Lineage (GTDB taxonomy): Bacteria > Planctomycetota > Planctomycetia > Gemmatales > Gemmataceae > Fimbriiglobus. The sequence continues at coordinate 5,305 of JANLRE010000565.1, forward strand.
CGTGGGGCACCCGTGGCTTGCGCGACATGATGGTCGAAACAGGCAAGGTGTTGCTCGTCAAAACGCCCTTTCTCGGCGGCCTGGGCATTCTTGAAAACGCGAACGAAGAGACAGCCCACCTGGAAGTGATTGATAAAACCGATCTGTTCGACCGGGAACCGATCCTCCTGGACCGCGCCCGCAGCATCATGGGCAAGCTGCCGTTCGCCACGATTGACGCGCTGATCGTCGGCGAGTGCGGCAAGAATTACTCCGGCGCCGGCATGGACCCGAACGTCGTGGGCCGCATGTTGATTGAAGCAACCCCGGAAGCGGAAACGAACAAGCCTAGGGTCACCCGCATGGCGTGCCTCGACATTTCGCCGGAAAGCCACGGCAACGGCACCGGCATCGGCATCGCAGACCTGACGACGAATCGGGCCTTGGCGACCATCGAGCAGGGGCCGTTCCGCATGAACAACTTAACGGCGCGGTTCCTGTGGCGAAGCAAACTGCCACTGGCCTTCGACACCGATTTAGAGTGCATCCAATCCACGATCGACACCTGCTGGCAGCCGGTTCAAGACCGCCTGCAAGTGTGCATCATCCCGAACACGTTGGAAGTCACGGACCTGTGGGTGTCAGCCACCCTCGCCGACGAAGCGAAGTCGAACCCCGCACTTGAAGTCGTCGGCAACCCGATCGAGTTACCCTTTGACGCGGCTGGCAACCTCAATCAAGAAGCGCTGTTCCCCCATAGCGTGCGAACCAAGCGGAACATGGGTTGATTGTTCGGAATTGTAGGTCGTGGTCGAGTCTTCGAGGCCCGACATGTAACAGCGACGGGCATTGGCTCAGCCGTTTGTTCGTTGGCGATCTCGGGTCGGGCCTCGCAAAGCCCCGACCACGACCTACAAGACCCATCACATCCGTTCACAACTGCTTGC
>JANLRE010000618.1:0-1247 GCA_031368205.1 Fimbriiglobus sp.
AGTGTCGGGCCTCGCAAAGCCTCGACCACGACCTACAAGTCGAGAAATGCCAAAATTGGGGAGCTGCATGCCGAACGGATCGTGAACTTTGGGTTTGAATCCACTCTCTGCTAAACTGAATCGAAATCACCAGACCCGAGCGCGCAAGGTATTTCCCATCATGTCGTTGAGCTACAACTTTGACATCGTCGTCGTGGGCGCGGGCCATTCCGGTTGCGAAGCAGCGATGGCGGCGGCGCGGTTGGGGTTGAAGACCTGTTTGCTGACGATGAACGCGGACGCGGTCGGAATGATGAGTTGCAACCCCGCCATTGGCGGGGTTGCGAAGGGGCAAATCGTCCGCGAGATTGATGCGCTGGGCGGTGTGATGGGCAAATGTACCGATGCGAGCGGCATCATGTACAAGATGCTCAACGCCTCCAAAGGCCCGGCGATGCACTCGCCACGGGCACAGTGTGACAAAAAGCTTTACCAATTCACCATGAAGCGCTGGGTGGAAGACCAAGAGAACCTCACGCTTCGCCAAGAGATGGTCGAAGGGCTGTTGCTGGAACCGCTCACCGACTCCGGGTCGATTGCAACCAAGCGCGTGCTGGGTGTCGTTGCTCGCGGAGACACTCAATACCTGGCGCGTTGCGTGATCCTGACGACAGGCACCTTCTTGAAAGCGATCATGCACACAGGGGAGGCGAAAACCCAAGGCGGTCGTGCCGGGGATTCCTCTGCTGAACGGATGAGTGATACGCTGACGGACTGTGGCTTCGAGTTGGCGCGGTTCAAGACCGGCACGCCGTGTCGGTTGAATGGACGCACCATCGACTTCAGCAAACTCGCCGAGTCCGTTGGCGATACTAACCCGCGTCCGTTCAGCTTCAGCAACGACCGTATTGATGTTCCCCAAGTGGTTTGCCACGTCACCGAAACGACGGAAGCGGTTCACGAACTGATTCGTCAAAACCTGCATCGTGCGCCGATGTACTCCGGACAAATTCAAGGGTCCGGCCCGCGTTACTGCCCCAGTATCGAAGACAAAGTCGTCCGGTTCGCCGACAAGACTTCGCACCAGATTTTCCTCGAACCCGAAGGGCTGAACACCCGCGAGTATTACTGCAACGGCATCAGCACCAGCCTCCCCAAAGACGTGCAGCAAGCCATGCTGAAGCTGATGCCCGGTTTGGAGAACGCCGAGGTGATGCGGTGGGGCTACGCCGTGGAATATGACTTCGCCCCGCCAACGCAGCTCCACC
>JANLRE010000660.1:0-12460 GCA_031368205.1 Fimbriiglobus sp.
GTCGGCGAAAAATCCCTCGACGACGCCCTCAAAGGCATGATCCGCGAACAAGCCAAAGCCAAGGGCTTTGAAGTGCCGACGGCGGAGAAGAAGTAAGGTCAAGAGACAAGAATGCTCACGCAGAGACGCAGAGACGCAGAGAAAGCAAATTGGATTTGTATTGGTTGACTCTGCGTCTCTGCGTCTCTGCGTGAAATTGTTTAGTACATCCATTTATTCCCCTCCCGAGGTTTCCGTATGTCCCGTCGATTTTCTGCACTGTTGTTGCTCCTGTTTCCGGTGCTGATTGTGCAAGCCCAAGACCCCAAACCCGCCGACGTGAAGCCGGCGCCGAACAAGATTGTCGCCGTCACGGTGTATCAAAACACGGCCCTGGTTACGCGGGAAGTCACCGCTCCGGATGCTGCGGGGATTACTGAAGTGATTGTGACCGGGCTGCCGAACAGCACCATCAACACGTCGCTGTACGCGGAAGGGAGCGACGGCATTCGGATTCTGAGCGCCCGCTATCGGACGCGGGCGATCAGCGAGGACAACCGCGAGGAAGTTCGCAAGCTGGAAGCCAAGATCAAGGACAGCCAAAAGAAACTGCAAGTCCTGACGGCGGACTCGAACGCCCTGAAGCAGAACACCGCGTTCGTGACGAAGCTCGAAAACTTCACGGCGGCCACGCTTCAAACGCTCACGGAGAAAGGGCACCTCGACACCGAAAAAACCATCGCCTTGGCCACGTTCATCCGCGACACTCGGACCAAGGGCATCCGGGAAGAAGTGGCGTTGCAGCAACAGATGGAAGCTATTTCTGAAGAGATGGCGTTCACGCAACGGGTGCTGCAAGAGAAGTCCGGCGGGGTTAGCCGCACGGAGCGCGACGCCGTGATTGTGATTGAGAAGACCAATCCGGGCGCCGGGACGATTCGGTTGAACTACTTGGTGAGCCAGGCGTCGTGGAAGCCGCAGTACAAGCTCCGCGCGGGGACGAAAGAGAAGGACGCGGTCACGATCGAATACTTGGCGTCCGTCACGCAACAGACCGGCGAAGACTGGAACGGCGTGACCCTCGTGCTGTCCACCGCCCAACCGCTGTTGAACGCAGCCCCACCCGATTTGCGGACACTCGAAATCGCCATCGGCGGCGCACCCGGTGGCGGTGTCGGTGGCCCTGGCTTGGTCGCCTCGCAACCCCTCGGTCAACCGGGATTGCCTTTGGGAGTAAACCCTGGTGGCTTTGGGGGTGGCGGGGGTGGATTCGGTGGCGGGGGAGGAATGCCGGCACCGACGGCGTACTTGAAGGGTTTGGAAGAACAATCCCGCAACTTCCGGGCACAGTCGAACTTGGAACTCAACAAAAAGAACGATGACATTGGCAACTCCTTTGCCAACCAAGCGGCGGCTCTGGACCAATACCGCGACCTACTTTCCAGCAAGGAAGAAATTGCCAAACGCGATCCCGCCAGTGACAGCATCGACGGCGGCCCGAGTGTGACCTATCACCTCAAAACGAAGCTCTCGTTGCCGTCCCGCAACGACGACCAAGTCCTCGAAATTGCGAAGCTGGATGTCGCCCCACGGTTCTACTACAAAGCGGTCCCGGTCCTCACCACGAACGTTTACCGGCTCGCGGACTTGGTCAACACGACCGACTATGTTTTGTTGCCCGGCGAAGCCACGATGTACCTCGGCATGGATTTCGTCGGCCAGACCAAGATGCCGCTCGTGGCCATCGGCAAGCCGTTCACCGTCGGCTTCGGCGTGGATCCGCAACTGCAAGTGCAACGCAAACTCATCGACAAAACCCGCACCACCCAAGGCGGCAACCAAGTGCTGACGTTCAAGTACCGGATTCTGTTGAACAGCTACAAAGCCAACGCCGTCGATGTGCAAGTGTGGGACCGGATGCCCCACGCCGAAGCGATGCAGACGATTGCGATCACCGTGCAGAAGGGCGAGTCCGAGTTAAGCAAAGATCCGCTGTACCTCCGCGACGACCGCACCAAGAATCTGCTACGCTGGGATGTGAAAATCGACCCGAAGCAAAACGGCGAGAAGGCGATGGCCGTCGATTACGAGTACAAGATGGAGTTTGAACGCTCCGTGAACATCGGCGCGTTCCTGGCCAAGTAAACCAAGAAAGCCCATGAACGATCGTTCATGGGCTTTGTGTTCATGGGCTTTCTGTGCCTGGAGTTTCCCAATCATGCCGAAAGCGCGCATCGTGGTTGTCGAAGACGAACCCGCCATTCGGCGCGGGGTCGTTGATGCGCTGCGCCTGACGGGGTACGACGTGACCGAGGCGGCGGACGGGGCGGCAGGGTTGATCGAAGCGTCTGCGGGCGGCATTGATTTGGTGCTGTTGGACTTGCTGTTACCCAAGCGGGACGGCATGGAAGTGTTGGCGGAGTTACGTCGGACCTTTCCCACTCGGCCGGTGATTATCCTAACGGCCAGAGGGAGTGAGGAAGACCGGGTGCGGGGGTTGAAGATGGGTGCGGACGATTACGTCGTCAAGCCGTTCTCCGCGCGGGAACTGTTGGCCCGCGTCGAAGCGGTCCTACGGCGGACATCCAAGAAGCCGGTGGAGATCACCCGGATCGAACTCAGCCGGGGTCTCGTCGATTTGCAACGCCGGGAAATTCGCTGGTCGGAGTCGGAGCGTGTCGATCTTTCGGAAACGGAAGTGGCGTTGTTGAAGTACCTCGTGAACAACCGGGACCGGGCGGTGTCGCGGGAAGAACTGCTGGGCCGCGTCTGGGGCATCGGCACGGCGGGCCTTGAAACTCGTGCCGTTGACATGCACGTCGCCCGACTCCGGGCCAAGTTGAAAGACCCGTCGGGCGTGGACCATCCCGAGGCGATCATGACGGTGCGTGCCCACGGGTACATGGCCGGCCCCGCCCTCGTGATCCCTGCCCTCGTGATTACGGGGGGAACGCCGTGAATTTGTCGCGTCGGCTATTTGGCCCGGTGGGTGCTTTTTGTGCGTTTCTGTTCGTTGCCACACTCGTCGTCGGCGGCTTGGGCTGGGTCACGGTCGCGGCGTTGAATGTCGAAGATTCGCAGTTTGAAGCCCAAGCTGCCGCAGAGCGAGCGAACAAGGAACGGCTGGCGTTGTGGCGACTTGATGGCCTGATGTTGCCGACGGTGGGCCTGGAAAACAACCGGCCGTTCGCCCACTACACGGCCCTCCACACCGCGTATCCCGCCGTCGAATCGGTGCAAGACATCGCCAACACGTTCTCGCTGCGGTTGCCGTCACCGTTGCTCTCCGCCGAGCTACCGAACTGGATGCCTCTGCATTTTCAAATTGACCCCGAGACCGGCTGGGATTCGCCGCAAGTGCTGCCCGCCGATGTCGCGGAGCGGTTACGCGGCGGGCCGAACTTCCTGTCGTTGTTGAACATCACCCCCGAACGCGAGCAACTGCTTCAACAACTACGTGCGAAGTTCCTTGCGGAGGTGGTGCTGCGGACCCTGGCGGAACGGGATCGGGCGGTTTCGGACGAGAGTTTCTTCATCGTCCCGGTGCCGCTGACAAATGATGCGTCGATGCCGAAACGACCGGGAGTGTCGGTCGGAGAACCGGAGCCGGGGCAATCACGCGGACCGGGCGCGGACAACAATCTCCTCTCAGTGCTTTCGGGTCGGGAGGTTGTCCATGCCGGCAACACTCCCGCCAGTTTTGGTCGGTCCAACACAACCGTCGTGACGAGCAACCCCCTCGCAATCCCTGGTGAAGGAGCTGGACAAACCGTCACAAATCGGGCTATGTTCAACGATGCCAGTAACCAACCCAGCCCACCAGCCCAGGTCGCCGCTCAAGCGATGGGGATAACGGCGAACCCACCGGGCCGGGGTGTTCTCCGCAACGGAATTGATCCCGCGAATGACGAGTACCAAGCCCGCCAACGGGCCACGAAGCAAAACCTAGATCGCACGGGCGGGTTCGAGCCACAGCAATCAAAAACCGGACAAGCCGGTGGACTGCCGATGCCGCTGACGAACGAAAAAGCGGATGAGATGAGTCATGATCGCAAAGCAAACCCGACCCCCGCGAAACCGACGGCACAACCGGAGGCGCTGAAGAACAATCCCGAGGTGAAGGGACTCGAAGCAAAGAAAATAGTGGACGCGCCAACACCGCCCCCCGCACCATCCGGACCGGGTGGATTCGGCGGTGGAGGACCGGGTGCGGGGGGCGGCGGCTTTGGTGGACCGCTAGGAGGGGCGGAAGAAGGTCGCAAAGAGATGGCGCTTAACAAATTCGAGAAAGGGAAAGCAATCCCCCCCGGTGCCAAAGACCAACCCCACGATGGTGACCTGGCAAGCGCCGTCCGTAGCAAACTGTTGATGGACGAACTCGGTCCCTCGGCACGGGGGTCGAAGAAGGCCGCGCCGACGATCCAACCCGTCGCCGTCCACGTCGGCCCGCTTCGCCCCGAATGGCTAACGGCAGACGACGGTTCGGAAATCTTGGTCCTCGTCCGGGCCGCACGGCTGGAGAACAAGACGGTCTATCAAGGCGTGTTATTGGATTGGGCGAAAGTGCAGCAGACGCTCACGGAGCAAGTCGCGGACCTGTTCCCGGCGGCGACCGTGTCACCGATTCGCACCGCGAGCGACCTCAGCCCGGAACGGGCGATGACCGCGTTGCCGGTGCAACTCGACCCCGGTACGCCCCCCGAACTGCCTGCTGCCGGCGTCACCCCGCTACGTCTCGGGTTGATCCTCGCGTGGGTGGCGTCGGTCATCGCGCTGTTGGCCGTGGGCTTCGGCGGACGGGCGTTGCTCGATCTCTCCGAACGCCGCATCCGCTTCGTCTCGGCGGTGACGCATGAACTCCGCACGCCGCTCACGTCGTTGCGGTTGTATCTCGATCTACTCACCAGCGGCATGATCGAAGACCCGGACCAACAGAAAGAATACCTGCACACCTTGTCCGATCAATCCGAGCGGTTGAATCGGCTGATCGAGAACGTGTTGGACTTCGCCCGATTGGAAAAACGTAGCGTGCAAGCCACGCTCCAGCCGACCAACGTCAGCGAACTGCTGGATCAAATTCGCCTAACCTGGAGCGATCGGTGCTTGGCCGAAGGCAAAGACCTCGTGGTGCTTTCGACCGTGCCGGTCACACAAACGGTCTCGACGGACGCCCGCATGGCGACGCAAATCCTCGGCAACCTGATCGACAACGCCCGCAAGTACAGCCGCGATGCCGCCGACAACCGCATCTGGTTGTGGGCGAAACCGGGTCAGCGCGGTCGGGTTCTGTTTGAAGTGGAAGACCGTGGCCCCGGCGTTGCCACCCGCGAACGCGCCCTGATCTTCCGTCCGTTCCGCCGTGGCGAAATCGCGGACACCACCGCCGGGGGCGCCGGGCTTGGCCTGGCGCTCGCGCAACATTGGGCGGAGCTACTCGGGGGCAAACTGACGTACCGCCCCGCCGACGGCGGCACGGGCGCGTGCTTCCGGTTGGAATTGCCCGGCACAAATTCGGCGAAACCAATCCTGCCGGGACCGTGAGTCCGTCGGGGACGGCAAACTTCTCTGGCTAGCCCGGCATTCGGGAATCATCCGAGCCACGACCGTTAGGGAGTGGCCCCACCAGCCTCGCACGACACGGCTTGTTGCCACCAGTGCGGCGTAGCGCGGGCCAGAGGTTAGGCCACTCCCTAACGGTCGTGGCTCGGATGATCGGCATTGTCGCCAAGCCTCCTTTGACCGCGACCTACAAATCCGCCAAAACGATTTGCCCGACCCGAGTCCGTCACCCAGCCAACTTTCCTAATGCGTTTCCCGTCGTAGCTGAGTAGGATAGGTAGCACATTCACGGCGTTCGACCCTCACTCATTTTCCCGCTCCCGATTGGAGTTTTGCGTTATGGCTATTGAGATGACCTGTCCGGGTTGCGATACGGTCTACCCGGTGTCGGACGATTTGATTGGCAAGACCATTCGCTGCAAGAAATGCAGCGAGATGATGACCGTTTCGGGGCCAGCAATCATGAAGGCGAAGCCGGTCGTCGCCAAGACCGTGCCGGCCAAGCCCGTCCGACGGACGCCGGAATCCGACGACGACTTCGACGACGCGCCGGCACTCAGCCGATCCCGGCGCGAACAGCCGGTTCAGAAAAAGTCGGCACTCCCGTTGATCCTGGCGGGGTTAGTCGGGTTGCTGGTTTTGGGCGGTGGCGCGGCAGCGGTGATGATGTCCGGCGTGCTGGACGGCCAACCCGAACCAGTGGCGGTTAATAACCAACCGAACCCGAGCGGACCGGGGCCGGGTGTTACTGCGCAAGCAACCGAACCGGCGCCGAATAAACCAAACACGAACGAGTCCAACGCACTTGGCAATACGGACAAAGCGACCCCGGATGTATCACCGGCGCCGGATGGCCCGAAGGATGACAACGGCAAGAAACCCTCCTTGATCCCCACGACGCTGCAACCGTTGAAGGGGCCGGACGGCGACAAACCGGCTGCCAAAGCACCGCAGGGCAACCGCAACACGCCGGACCAACTGGCCCTGACGCGGGCGAAAACGGCGGCTGTTTTTATTGAGTGCGAGACGGCCAGCGTGAAGGCGTCCGGTAGCGGGTGGTTCGGGATGGAAGACAACCTCGTCTTCACCAACGCCCACGTGCTGAGCATGAAAAACCCCGGTAGCCAGAAGCCGAAGAAGCTGACGATCTACATCAATCCGGGCACCAACCAAGAACGGATCATCCCCCACGCCCGCATCGAAATCCTCGCGGTGGACCGGGAAGCCGACCTCGCGGTGCTGAAAATTACCAACGAGACTAACCTGCCGATCCCATTGAAGATTCGCCCGTCTCGGGAACTGACCGATCTCGAACCGCTCGTGGTGATTGGTTACCCAGGTGGTCGGTTGACGGCGCGGATGAACAACAGCACTCGCGCCCCGCAAGCCACGGTTAACACGACGAGCTTTTCCACGAACCGCATCAACGACGACGGCGAACTGTACTCCGTGCAGATTCGGGGCGGTGCCGGGCCAGGCAACTCCGGTGGTCCGATCATTGACTACGATGGCAACGTGGTGGCAGTGCTGGTACGTGGTCCATCGAACGCGGTCTTCGCCGCTTCAATCTGTTACGGCGTGCCGACCGAATATGTTTCCGGGTTGATGGCCGGGCGGGTGTCGGAAATCGAGTACGGCCAAGCCTACCGCAAGGGCGGCAAGATTCGGATTCCGGTCTCGGCGACGGTGTTGGACCCGTTCCAACGGTTGAAAGAAGTCGGCATCGGCGTTTGGGTGGGTGATCCTTCGACCAAGAAGCGAGCACCCGGCGCGGAACGCACCGGCATGGAACCCGCCGATAGCGACTTCCAAGAAGTGAAATTGGACTACAAGTACACCAAGGACAAGCAAGTCGCCACTGGGGAAATCGTCTACCCCGATCAGCAATCCGGTCGCGCTTACTGGGCACAGCCGTACTACAGCAACGGCATCGTGCCGAAGTATTGGATGCCCGGTGGCAACGTGAAGTTGAGCGGTCCCCCGGTTGACCTCGACGAAGTCGATTTGCTCGTCCGCTACAAACGCGGCAGCAAGCGGGCCGTCACGTTGACGACCAGCAGCGACCTGGACGAGTTTGAAGTCGGCGAAGGGGCGGAAAAGAACGAACGGGTTCTTCTGGAAACCGAAATCAAGGCGACCGAAACGGTGCTGCCTAGCCCCGAATCCGCCTCGGTCGCCCTGTTGCAAGTCAACTACGACAAGCTGAACCTGAAAGCCACGGCGGGCGACGACAAGGAAGACATCCTGGCACGGTTGCTGCCGAAGCCAGCCCGTGAAGCGCTCGCCCAAAGCATCAAGTTGGTCCAGGGGTTTGGCTTCGTGAAAGCCAACGGCGAAATCTACAAGACCCGCAGTGACCTTCGCGGTGCGCCCCAGTACGCGGCTCTGTTTAGTAAGTTCAGTAACGACGCGATGGAAGCCCTGCAAAATGCGTCGATCCCGCTTCCCAACGGCAAGGTGAAACCACTGCAGAAGTGGACCGGCACCGACAAAATCGTTCGCTTCGCCATCGGCTACGCGGCGGAGGAACCAAAAGGCGCCAGCCCACCGCCTCCATCAGAAGAAGGCGGCATCCCCGGCACCGGACCGGGTCGCAAGATCCGCAAGGTGAACGAGTACAAATACGTCGAACAACTGACGTACACGTACCTCGGCACCCGCACCCGCATCGGCCAAAAGGAAGCCGTCATCCGCATCGAAGGCGTCATCAAACCCGCACCGGGCAGCAGTGTCGCCGGTGGCGCCAACGGCCTCTTGAAGGGCTACGCCTACATCGACCTCGACACCGGGACCGTCCTCGAATCCGAACTCCACCGCGAGTTCGAGATGGACAGCTCCAGCGACGGCGTCAAGAAAATGGTCTCCGGCGTCAACAACTACAAAGTGACTCGCGGCAGTGCGAGCGGGCAGTAAGAAGATTGCAGACTCGTAGTCGTATTTCAGAGCGGGGGACGTAAGTCCTCCGAGTGTAGCACCCTCAGTATTCATGAGGTTGCCATCACTCGGGGGACTCACGTCCCCCGCTCAGGTAATACAAATTGTGGCAATTCTCGATTTCACTTCTTGCGGTACTCCCGTCGGATCGAGCCATTTGGCATGGTGGTCGTGATGACGGAACCCGGTTCGGTGATGTTTTGGATCGCTAATACTGCATTTTGACTGATCCCCAGTTCCGGGTCTTGTGTCAGCTTTTGCAGAAGTGGCAATGCGGGCGCGGCGTCCGTGCCGAACTGTTCCAGAGCGAGCATCACTCGAAATTGCGTGACCCCGTGGGTCATCTCCAGTGCCACGATGAGCTTCGGGATCGCGGCCTTGGCGGGCGGGCCGATCTTTCCTAGCACCGCTAAGACAACATCTGTCATCTCGGGGTCGTCGAGCCGTTCGATGAGCTTTGGCACCGCCGCTTCCGCGCGTGCCGAATACTTTCCGATCGCCGCCGCGCAATACCGGCGGACAACGAGTTCCGGGTCGTCCAAGCCTGCGATCAGACACGGGATGGCCGCGTCATCACCGATCGCCGCCAATGCTTCGGCGGCGTTTGAGCGGACTACTGACGAGGGATCCTTCAACGTTTCAATGAGGGCCGGGTTCGCGTCCTTGGCCGAAGCCCCCATTCGCGTCAACGCATGAATCGCGGTCACTCGAATCAAGAGATTGTAGTCGTGTAACCGCTCGATCAGTTGCGGCACTTCGTGCGTGTCGGTCGGCCGGAGTTTATCAAGGGCAACGGTGACTCGCCACGTCCGGACTACTTCATAGCTCATGCCCAGAAACCAAACCAGGGTGGTGACGCCCAACCCGACAGCGAGCCAGCGAAGTTTACGACTCATACGGTTCTCTCGTTTCAGTGGCTGTTCAATTCTGGGAAATCGCCGGGACGACGACTGCCGGTGCGGTGATGGCTTGGATCGCCTTTGTCGCGGCTTGGCTGATTTCGGGGTCGGGGTCTTGCGTCAGCGTTTGCAGGTGCGGGATAGCGGCTTTCCCATCGCCGCCGAGCTTTTCGATTGCTTCTATCAACCCCATCAGTGTTATTTTGTCGCTGACTTGCTTGAACACAGTTATGATTTTTGGGATTGCCTCTTTGGCCGGGGCGCCGATCGAGCATAACACGTAGGCGGCCATCGGCGCTTCGACAGGATCATCAAGGTTTTTGACGAGTCGCGGAATCGCCGCATGGGCTAGTTTTGGACTCCTAGAAAGTAAGTACGCGGCATAGTTACGGACAAGCGGATCGCCGTCATCCAACGCGACGATGAGATACGGAATTGTCGTCGCATCAGCGCCAATGTTGACGAGCGTCAAAACGGATTGAATTCGGACCATTCTATAAGGATCGTTCAATCCGCGAATCAGCGCCGGAGCGGCCTCGTCCGGAGGAGCACCGATATTCGTCATCGCCTGAGCAGCATAGAACCGAATGACCCGGTTGTAATCCTGCATCTTATCGGCAACATACGGCACATCGGTGACATTGTCGTGGGTGAGTCCTTTCAGTCTGTTGTAAACGATCGCTGTGCGTAACCCTTCGTAAGTCACAGCGATCACGACAAGCAAAATGATGATGCCAACCCCGATGGCCAGCTCTCGAATGACCCGTCGCATGGTGGTCTCGCATCAATGATGAAAATGAGTTCTACACAATGGACGCCCGACATGGCTGACCGTTGCACGCATTCCAGTAATCCGAGCCACGACCGTCAGGGAGTGACCCAACGAGCCTCACGCGAAACGGCACGCTGCGGGTAGGCAGTGGTGCTGCGATTGGGGCGACGTATTCAAGGCGGGAGGTTGGGCCACTCCCTCACGGTCGTGGCTCGGAAATCGCTCAAGCCGGTGAATCATTTCTTTGCCGGGGTCCAGCCTAGGACGACGATCGTCGGGGCGTCGGCATTGAGTTCGATGGGGATTACGAGTTCGTTGGTGTTGGGGAGTTTCTTGACGGCGGTGGGGCCGTCGAGGAACTCGTCGAGGGGGAGCAGTTCGTCGTAGCCGAGGACGCCGTAGTGCATGGGGAGGACGTAGAGGCGGGGTTTCAGTTTGGCGACGGCTCGCTTGGCTCCGTCGCCGTTGATGGTGTAGATACCACCGCACGGCACCATCAGCACGTCCACGGGTCCGATCGCTTTGACTTGGGCGGGCGTCAACTCGTGGCCGAGGTCACCGAGATGGCAGAACTTCAGCCCGTCGCATTCAACGATGAACGCACTGACTTTGCCGCGCACTAAGCCGTCGTCGTTGTCGTGGTAAAGCCCCACCGCGCGAATCGAGATTTGGCCCACTTTTTCGTTGATCGCTTTCCACTCGGGCGTGCGGCCTTTCTTGGCTTGCTCCACGCCGAAAAACAGGCGGGCCGATTTCGCGTTCTCGACGATGCTGGTTTGCGTGTGATCGCTGTGCAAGTGCGAGCAAAGAATCACGTCCGCCTGCACGAGGTTCCGCCCGAACTCGGGGATCGCGTGCGGATCGAAAACGATCTTCTTGCCCGCCGTGGTTTCCAGTTGAAACATCGACATGCCGAACCACCGCAGCTTCACGCTCGTGGCCGCATCCTGGGCGATCCCCTGTTGAGTGAGAACCCCGCACGTCATTCCCAAGCACACCAAACCGACGAGCACGCGGGCCATGTCAATCCCCCAAAAACCAACGCATCAGGTGCCAACCGGGGTCGAACGAAAGGCCGGCGGCAGCGGCGGTGGGTTCATCGTAGCGGGTTTGCCACCCCGCCGGAATGCCGTGCCCGGCAGCCGCGAACGGGACGGCACCATACGCATGGGCACGGGTCTTCAACGTCGTTCGGTGATCGGGTTCGATCAGAATGCGGTAGTTGTGGTACCTCGGCAACGCCTCCAGCAGCGGCCCGACAATGTGTTGGTCGATTTGCTCCAAGGCACGAACCTTTTCATCCGCCCGCCCTTCGTGGGACGCCTCATCGGGTGCTTCGACGTGAACACACACGAGGTCGAACGCGCCGAGGGCTTCGATCGCGTACTTGCCTTTGTTGACATAATTCGTGTCGAGGTACCCGGTCGCCCCCGGCACGTCAATGCGATGCCACCCGAGCAACACGCCGACGCCCCGCACCAGATCGACCGCCGAGATGATCGCGCCGGTTCGACCGTAAACGTCCTGAAACGGTTCGACGTGCGGCGCCTTGCCGTGGCCCCACAGCCATATTTGCGTCGCCGGTTTTTGGCCGTCCGCGATGCGCCGCGTGTTGACCGGGTGTGCGGCGAGGATGGCTTTGCTCGCCTCCATCAGTGGCACGAGAACGTCACCACCCGGCCCTTGTGGTAAGTAGTCCGCAACCGGCCGGTCCGGGATGTCGTGCGGCGGTTGAGCTTTCATGCCCACGAACGGCGCCGTCGAGGAATGCCCACGCCACACGAGAATGTTGCGGTAACTGACCCCGGCATGAAACTCCAACGTGCCGCCCGCAATGTCACGCCCACCCAGTTCCGCTTGAATCGCCGCGATCAGTTCCTTGCCGTCTTCGGGCGTGATGTGACCCGCCGTGAAGTCACGCATATGGCCATCCGGGGCGTTCACCAAGTTGCACCGAATCGCCCAATCGTTCGGCCCGAGCTTAATGCCCATCGCCGCCGTTTCCAGCGGCGCCCGGCCCGTGTACACCTTGAGCGGGTCGTAGCCGAACAGCGATAGCGTCGCCACGTCCGAAGCCGGCGTCAGCGAAGCCGGCACGTTGTTCGCCAGCCCCACGACGCCCGTTCGCGCCACGCGGTCCATGTGCGGCAGCTTCGCCGCCTGAAGCGGCGTCAACCCGCCGAGCGCCTCCACCGGCTCGTCCGCACAACCGTCGGGAATCACAATGACGTATTTGGTTTTGGTGTTCATGCGGGCAATTGTAGTCGCCGCGAAGTGTTACAGCAATTCAAGCACCTGCTGCCCGTCGTGCGCCGGG
>JANLRE010000692.1:0-5456 GCA_031368205.1 Fimbriiglobus sp.
TTGGCCGCGGTCAACGCCCCACACGTAGAACGCCCCGGCCGTAGTGCCGACGGTACCGTTGAGTTGTGTGGTGAAACGGAACGAGCTTTGAAGCAACGTCACTTCGGCATTCAGCACGTCCAAATCCCCGCCACGCGGGCCGGTGTAGGAAGTCAGGAAGTCCCCGGCAGGGTCGGTGATGAAAGCGGCCGAGGCCGACCCGACCCCACCGAGGCCGATTCCACACGCTAACAAACTGTAAATCACGCAACGCATTTTCATCTCCAAACAAAAACGGAAAGAATTGACACCCCCCAACCGCCGACCAAGAAAAGTGCGTGGCGATTGAGGTGTTAGCAGAATATGTATCGAGGCATGAAATAGAAACTGAATTTTCGGATGAACCGGCACGATTTGCAGAATTAGTACCTGACGCCATAGTTGATTTTCACCACGGAACGTCTACTTCGACTTCGACTTCCAATTGAGGTTGCGTACCTTTTGCACGTCTGCCTATAGTCCGACGCTTTACGGACGACCGTGCCGTGCCGACGGGAAGGAACCCAATGGCCGTGGCTTTTGCATCAACAGATTCTGAACTGGACCAGCCCGCAACTGCGGTCCGGGTCGCACTCGCACCGCGTTTGCGAACTCGGCCACCTCGGTTTGGCGCGGCGATCGAGACGCCACAACTCTCGGTGGTCATCGTCAACTTTTGCCAGTGGAAAAACACCGCCCGCCTAACCAAACAACTGCGTCACAGTGAAGCGGTGCGGCGGGGTGCGGCTGAGATTGTGATTGTCGATAACCATTCGCCGGCGGACAAATCGTCGCGGAAACTGGGGCGACTTTCCGGCGTCTCGGTGTTTTTGAATACGGAGAACCAGGGCTTTGCGAAGGCGGTCAACCGGGGCAGTAACGTCAGTCGCGGCGAGTGGGTGTTATTGTTGAACCCCGACGTGACCGTGCCCGACGGCTTCCTAGACGAAGTGCTGGATGCCGCCCAACGGTGGCCCGCACTCGACCCGCGTGTCGGGGTGATTGGGTTTCAGCTACGCAATCGGGATGGCACCAAACAGGCTTCCTCGGGGCAATTCCCGACGCTGATGCGGACCGTGGGCGGACTGCTCGTGCCCCGGAGTCGCCGGAAGTGTCAGCATCAACCGCTCAGCGAACGCAAGTCGGTGTCATGGGTGACTGGTGGTTGTTTGCTGGTCCGCCGTGATTGTTTTGAACGGTTGCACGGCATGGATGAAAACTTCTTCCTGTACTACGAAGACGTGGATTTGTGCCGCCGTGCCCGCGACGCCGGGTGGACGATCTGGTACGAACCGAACCTGCAAGTCACCCACCATTGGCCCCTGCACGCCCGCAAAGTGCCGCCACCGTTGCGACTGGTCACCCGACACGCCCTGCTAACATATTCCCGCAAGCACTGGCCGAAGTGGCAAGCGAAGGTGCTGTCCAGTCTCGTGTGGCTCGAAGCGGTGGCGTGTGAGCAAATGGCCAAACGTCGTGGCAATACCGTCGAAGCCATTTGCTACGGCGAACTGCGGCAACTCATCGGCGACGTCCGCCACGGCCGCACCGACGCCATCGAGCAACGCATCCGCTACGCCGCCAGCTTCCTCGACCCCATCGCTGCCGCCCAAGATGGCAAAACGAAGTAACTTGGCAGGGCCAGCTTATTCACAGTTCTTGAAGAAGATTTCATTCGTCATATTCGTCGGATTCGTGGTGATAGGATTTATCTGAGTCAGGGCCATCTTGTGACGCTTTCGATTGTGATCCCGTCGTATGCTCGGGCGGACTTGTTGCAACTTTGCCTGCAATCCGTGGCCCAGTTTGCACCATACAGAACGGACATCCTGGTCGTAGATGATTGTTCACAAGATGCGATCATTTCCCGGACCGTCGAGCGTGTTGAAGGCGTGCGTGTCCTGCGGTTGCCGAAACGCTCCGGCTTTTGCATTGCGGCGAATGCGGGAATTGCCGCGACGAGTGGCGAGGTGGTCGAACTGCTCAACGACGATACTGAAGTGACCGCAGGTTGGGCCGATGCGGCGTTGCGGTGGTTCGATGACCCGAAGATTGCTGCGGTGGCTCCGTTGGTGCTGCAAAACGATCCGGCGCGACTCGCACGCGGCTTGCCGCCCCTCATCGACAGTGCCGGTGATGAATACGATCTGGGCGGCTTTGCTCAGAAACGCGGTCACGGTGATCCGTATTTAGACGCTCAATATGAGTGCGGCCCGGTCTGGGGTGTCTCGGCATCGGCAGGGTTTTATCGGCGGAGTGCGTTGGTGGACGCGGGGTGCTTTCCGCACGACTTCGGAGCGTACTTTGAAGACGTTGACCTATCGTTCCGGTTGCGGAAACGGGGCCACGAGATTTGGCACGACCCGGCGTCTGTGGTCTGGCACCGCGTGTCGGCGTCCTACGGGAGGAAGCCATCGCGGCAGGTGTTGGAACTGCAATCGTGCAACGAAGAGCGCGTCTTCTGGCGTAACGTGCGCGGTGCGGACCGCCTCAGAAACTTGCCCCGACACATCGCGGTCTTGGCTGGGAAAGCGGCTCGACGAATCACTGAAGGCACCTTCACGCCGTGGTTCACCGGACGGTTGCGGGCCATTGTTGCATGAGGGTAGTTTTCAACTCGGACGGCGTTCGTAGAATCACGGCATGATCCGCCCCAGTGTTCGATTGCTGCCTTATCTACTCCTGATTTCGCTCGTCGCACTTGCCCCGACAGTTGCGTTGTTAGTCATCACGTATCGCCACGCCATTCGGCGGGCACAATCCACGCTGGACGACCACGCCCGACTCGGGAAACGGCGAATCGACGAACTGCTGATGGCTGCGGATACAAAGCTCGCCCGGTTGATCGCCGAAACCGGGGCGAAGCCCACCCCGCAACTGCGGAGTCAACTCGACCGGCTGGTTTATGCCGACCTGCGGTTCCGGGAATCCGGCGTCACCGACCCGGACGGCCGACTCGTGTTGACCGATCGTGGCCCCGTCGAACCGCCGGTTGTGGTCGCCCCGAACGAACGGGTGAACCCCGGTGCCAAAACGGCCGAAGTGGTTGGGCGGGTTCGCACGAAAGTGATGCAAGAAGAATCCATCATCATCGGTCGGCCCACAACGGGTCAAGGGTCCGTGAACCTGTTGGTGCAGCCGGACGTGTTGACACTTTATTTGGACGGCCTTGACCTAGGTGAAACCGGGTTCCTGGTGTTCGTGCGGGCGACGGATTCGCAACTGCTCGCCGGAGTCGGTGCCATGCCGAACCAAGCGGGGATCGTGGTATTGACTGACCCCGAGGATGCCCGATTGCGGGCCGAAGCGGTGTCGTCCGATGGCCGCGTGCGGGTGGTCGTGGAATCGGACCGCTCCTGGGCGTTGCGGTTTTGGTGGCAAGAACTTTGGCTGATTGGGCCGATTGCGGTTCTGTGCAACGCCGCCTTGATCGGGTTGACGGTCCGGTTCGCCCGGTCCCGCACCGGCCTCGACCACGACATCAAACTCGGGCTGCAACGCCAGGAGTTCGACGTTCACTACCAACCCGTTGTCGATCTCGCCACGGGGCGGTGGGTGGGTGCGGAAGCCCTGATGCGGTGGAACCACCCGGTTCACGGCCGCGTGCGGCCCGATTTGTTCATCCCGATCGCCGAACAAACCGGGCACATTGTGGCGTTGACCCGGTGGCTGATTCAGCACTCCAGCCGACACCTCGCGGACGTGTTTCGGCAACACCCCACGTTCTACCTGTCGGTGAACCTCCCGCCGGCGATGCTCCTGAGCGGGGCCGCTGCGGACCTCTTGCGGACCCTCCCGGTCGGCGGGTCGCTGACGGCAGACCGGCTGGTGTTTGAAGTGACCGAACGCCAACTCTTCGACGGCCCCGCCGAGGAAGTCGCCGCCGAGATGGAACGGTTAACCCGGCTCGGCGTCCGGTTCGCCTTGGACGACTTCGGCACCGGGTATTCGAGCCTGAGCTACCTCCACAAGTTCCGCTTCCATTTGCTCAAGATCGACAAGTCGTTCCTGCCCGGCCCCGGCAAAGGCGAAGCCACGTTGAAGGTGCTAGAAACGCTGATCGACCTGGGCAAGAAACTCGAACTCACCCTCGTCGCCGAAGGTGTCGAAACCCAACCCCAAGCCGACGCCCTGAAAGCCCGTAACGTGATGTTCGCCCAAGGCTGGCTGTACTGCCGCGCCATCCCAGCCGGCGAGTTCTGCGAACTGTACCAAACGCAGAGTCATTTCCGCTGACCCCGGCGATTCTTGTTGGAAGAAACGCCTCCAACCCCACCCGTTGCGGGAAGTTTTCTGGCTAGGGCGAGAGCCACACGAACGATCGTTCGTGGGCTTTGGATCATTCGTGTGGCGCTTTCGTGGGTATGAAACTGATTCGCCTACAATCTGTGCATTTCTTGCATAGTAAACAAGCACTCTGAAAAGACACGGGAAGGGCCGGAACAACGAAACTGACTGCCGAAGCTGCATTAACTCATTGACTGCGAACGACTTGTAACTTCTCCGACTTTTCCAAACCACTTTGGCACGCCATGTGTATTAACTAACTCGGCGAGAGCTAAACCGGCTTGCTAACGGAGGGAGAGGCCGTTAGCAGGTCGGGTTTTTTTGCTTCACACGTCCGCGAAATCACGTTCCCGTTACCCAAACGCCACGACTTCACCTTGATACGGCCCACCAATCTCAGCTAGCATAGAGAGTTGATTTGAACCGACTTTGCCTTGAACTGTGAACGGTGAGCATGCCGCCAAAGACGAAGACCGTGGCTGCGACCACCCCGACGCCAGCCGCCAGCATGAACTTTGACCCGTCGAACCCGTTCATTGTGCAATCCGACCGCTCCGTCTTGGTCGAGGTGGACAACCCCAAGTACGCTGAAGCCCGTGACGCGATTGCGCCGTTCGCGGAGCTTGAGAAAAGCCCGGAGCACATTCACACTTATCGCATCAGCAACTTGTCGCTGTGGAACGCGGCGGCGGCGGGCTTCACCGCGACCGAAATGGTCGAAGTCCTGACGCGGTACACCAAGTTCCCGATCCCCAACAACCTCCCGGCGGACATCGCCGAGACCGTCAGCCGGTACGGTCGCATCAAACTGATCCGGGCCGACGACGGCACGATGCGGTTGGTCTGCGCGGACAAGCCACTTCTGGAAGAAATCTCGCGTCAGAAGAAGCTCAAAGAGTACCTCGGCGAGAAAGTGGACGAGATGAGCTTCGCCATCGACCCGGCGTTCCGGGGGGTGCTGAAGCAGGTGCTGATTACGATCGGCTACCCCGCCGAGGACATCGCCGGGTACACCGAAGGCGCCCCGCTGCCGATGACGTTGCGGGCGACCATGACGAGCGGCTTGCCGTTCGTGGTGCGGGACTACCAGCGCGAAGCCGCCGACGTGTTTTATGCCGGTGGGGACGTTCGTGGTGGCTCGGGCGTCATCG
>JANLRE010000694.1:0-8390 GCA_031368205.1 Fimbriiglobus sp.
GTCAACGCCGCGAACGTGCTCAGGAACCCTTGCGAGATGGCCGTCGGGTTCACTTCTCCAGGGTATGGCACGACCGCGTAACGGATGTCCGCAGCGCGCCCGGTCAGCGTGCGACCCAAGAACGCGCCGTGGAAACCGTTGAAATCTCTGGTGCTGGATAACCCTTGGTCGTCGCGCACCGCCACGCCAGGTTCGGTGTACACGACGTAGAACCGATCCGCGTCGGGTTGGGCGACTTGGTTGCGGGAAATCAGCGATTGCAACTGCTGTTCAATACTGGCTTCGCTGAGGGCGACGTTCTTGTTAATCGCCGCCGGTGCCACCACGCCGGGTGTCGCGGACCCCTGGCCCACGCCGTACCCCGCCGTGTGCAGCGCATCCAGATACGGGCTAGCAACGAGATAATTCACAAACGTTTCGAGGTCGTGTCTCGTCGATGACAGGGTCGGCGAGTTCCAATCCGAACCCAAATAGACAGCCTGGGCTTCCACATTCTTCAGCAGTGCGCCGCCGTGATACGTGACGGTCGGCGTGATGCGGGATTCGATCACTTCCAATTGAAGTGTGACAGGCGACGGGCGGTTCAAGAGAAAATCTCCCGAATAAATGGGCTGGGGCGAACCACGCGGATGTGCGCACCGCGACGGATTCATCCGCTAAGTATATCAGACGCATAATTGGAATGAAAGTTCCGAACCCGCCGGGTTGCCAACTGCCGTTTTATCGGTTTGCAGAAGGATAACATCCCACAGTTTTGCACAATTCAACAGGCACTTTGACAGCCCCACGCTTTGTAACAACTCCGTAACAAACAACTCCACACCACGCACATTCACCTCGGACCAGGACTGTTCGCTACTTGCTAGAATACTTTTGAACCACGGAAAAGACGGAAATCACGGAATGAAATCGGGATCATGAAGGAAAGTGTGAAACGCGAGCGAACCAATTGATCGTGGTTGCCAAGATCGTTTTTCTGTCATTTTCTGTCATTTTCCGTAATTTCCGTGGTTAACTATCTGGAGTGCTCACATGGCGACTGCGGAAAAATACCTTCGTCCGGAAGTCATCAATCAAGTTGCCCGGCTCGATTTGCGGGCGAAGTTCATCGTCGAAGGGTTCTTGAGCGGGTTGCACTCCAGCCCGTTTCATGGCTTCTCGGTGGAGTTTTCCGAGCACCGTAAGTACGTGCCAGGTGATGACCCGAAGGATCTCGATTGGAACGTCTATGCCAAGACTGGCAAGCACTACATCAAGAAGTATCGGGCCGAAACGAACATGACGGGTTACCTCGTCATGGACCTCTCAAAGTCGATGGCCTACACGTACCGGCAGCAACTCACGAAGTTCGACTACGCCATCTGCTTGGCGGCGGCACTGGGGTACTTGATGGTCCACCAACAAGACCCAGTAGGGCTGGTCACCTTCGACACCAAACTCAAGACCGTGATCCCGCCCAAGAGCAAGCGGTCGCAAATCGGCACGCTGCTTTCGGTGCTGGCGAACTTGAAGCCGACGGGCGAGACGGACATTGCCCACTCGCTGTTTCAACTGGCGGCACTGGCCCGTGGAAAGTGCTTGATTATGCTGTTCAGCGACTTACTCGGCGACCCCGAAGCGATCATGAAGAGCCTGTACCGATTGCGCCATGCCGGGCACGAAGTGATCCTGTTTCACATCCTGGACGAAGCCGAGGTGCATTTCCCGTTCAGCGGTCTGGTCGAATTTGAGGATGTCGAATCCGAGGAGAGGGTCGAAGTCGATGCCCAAGGGATTCGGGGCGATTACTTAGCGGGGCTAGCGGAGTTTCAAGCGTTCTGGAAGCAAGAATGCGGAGCCGCCAACGTCGATTACGTCCCGATGGACACCAGCGTCGGTTTCGACAAAGCCTTGCTCGAATACTTGGTGCAACGCCAACGCCGATTCGCATAGAATGCGTGGCAAGCACTCAGGAGAGATTTGATGGCATCGCCCCGCGTCGTCGTCTTGGCCGGCATCAATGGCGCCGGCAAAACAACCGCATCAATGGACTTGTTGGTACACGTGTTGAAGATCCCGATCTTCGTGAACGCCGACGCGATCGCTCGCGGGCTGAACGGGTTGAACCCGGAAAGCGAAGCCTACCGCGCCGGCAAGATCATGTTGGTACACCTGGAGGAGCTTGTTGCCGAACGGGCCAGCTTCGCCATCGAAACAACGCTCGCCGCCCGCTCCTACGCAAAGTGGCTGGCGGACCTGCGAATGCTCGGGTATGAAACGCACCTGTATTACTACTGGTTGGACAGTGCAGAAATCGCAATCGGTCGTGTTGCGATGCGGGTCCAAAGTGGCGGGCACTTCGTGCCGGACGCGACCATTCGCCAGCGGTACTCACGGAGCGTTCGGAATTTCTTTGAACTGTACCGTCAACACGCGGACGTGTGGGAAGTGTATGATAACACTCACGGACAACGTGAACTACTAGCCTGCGGGTCGTGCGATGACGAGTTGATCGGGGATGAACTGACTTGGACTGAATTCCGGAGGAGTTGCGGCTATGATTGAGACCGACAAAAAAAGCGAGATCATGGAACGGATGCTCAAGATGCGGGATGCAATGGATGCGTCTCACGCACGATCCAACAAAGCGGCCCTGCTAGAACACGCCCGCATGGGGCGGTCGATTTGCGAGTCGAAGGATGGGGAAATTGTCTGGATTCCCCCGGAGGAAATCTTCGCGCGGTACGGTCTCGATGAAAACGGCAAGCCGAAGGCGTAACCGAACACGATGCACGTCATTTTGATCGCGGGGGCGGCCCTGATCGGGTTGCCGATTTTGTTGCACCTCATCATGAAGCAGGAGCCGAAACGGCTCCCGTTCCCGGCCCTGCGCTTCTTGAAACAAAAACAGCGGACCAACCAGCGAAAGTTGCGGTTGCGGCACTTCATTTTGCTCGCCTTGCGGATGTTGCTGATCGGGCTGTTTTGCCTTGCGATGTTTCAACCCAAAGTGCCTTCGGTTTTCAGCGACGTGGGCATCGACCTCAGTGGCGATCAACCCGTGGCGGCGGTGTTGGTGATTGATACCAGCCCGAGCATGGGCTACACCGCAGACAAGAAAACCCGCGTCGAAGAGGCGGCTCGGCGGGCGCTGGAGCTACTCGATCGGCTGCCGAACACGTCCCGCGTCGCGGTGCTGACGACCGCCGACCCGTTTGCGACCTGGGAACTTTCCCCCGCCGATGCTCGGCGCAAGCTCGAAGGCTTGAAGAAGCCCCTAGGCAGTGGGCAACCGATCACCACGGTGTTGATGAGTGCGTATCAACTGCTCAGCACCGTCGATCAGGACGGCGGTTCGCTGACGCCCGAACCGTTCCCGCGTCTGGTGGCGATCTTCTCCGATCGCACTGCGGAGTGCTGGAAAGCCGACCGTGCCGACGACCTCAAAGCTGCCGTGGAGCGTGTTCCGGCACCGAAAGTCGCGCACCTGTTCTTCGATGTCGGCATCGACCAACCGGCCAACGTCAGCATCATCGCCGCCGAAGTGCGACCGTCGATCGTGCCGAGTGGCACGCCGGTCACGATCTCCATAACCGTGCAAGCGACGGGTCCGGATGTGCCCGCTTCGATCGTGCGTTGCAAGCTCGACAACGCGGCAAAACCGGAACGCCAAGAAGTCGCACTCACCGCCGGGACACCTGTGCCGGTCTCGTTCACGTTCAAGGACTTGAAGCCCGGTTTGCACCAAGCGGAAGTGTCGTTGGAGACCCCGGACAACCTTGGCCCCGAAGGTGTGCCGGGGTTCGACAACGTTCGGTACGTCACATTTCGCGTCGGCGAAGGCCGCAAGATTCTAACCATTTGCGATGACCCGGATGATGCCGCGTACTGGAAGCTCGCTCACATCAAGAAAGTCGATTTCGGCTGCGATGTCATCACGCCGAACGAAGTCCGCGACCTGGGCGCCTACGACATTGTGTGCTTGATGAGCGTCAGCGATCCGGCCAAAGTCGGTCCGGACGGCGAAACGCTGTGGGCCAAGCTTCGCAAGTACACTGAACGCGGCGGCAAGTTGCTCGTCATGCCCGGCGGGTTGGAAATCGTCCTGAAAGCTTACGACCCCAGCGGTGCCGCAGCCGGGCTAATGCCCGCGAAGCTGGTCCGGATCACGGACACGACGTTATCGGCTGAACCAGATCGTCGGAGCGGCGTTGCCTGGTTCTTGCAGGACGACAAAGTTCTTCGCCACCCGTTGCTGGCGCCGATCAAGGATTGGAAGTTGAGTGGCCGCGTCGATTTTCTGCGGAACCCGCGTCTGGCGTGGAAGTATTGGGAAGTCGAAGCCACACCGGAAGCCATCGTGGTGAGTTACGACGACAACCCCGACCCCACGAAGCGCAGCCCGGCGATCCTCGAAAAAGTGCTACCGGCCGGTGGCAAAGTGCTACTTCTCACCACGAGTTTGAATTCGCCGTGGGACCGCGAAACCCGGTGGAACAACTACTGGGAGTTCAGCGAAAGCTCGTGGGCGACCGTGTTCCCGAACTTGCTGGCGAAGTATTTGGCCGGTGATTCCGCCGAAGTATCATTTCAATTCACAACCGGGCAAGCGGTGAACGTCCCGTTGCCGAAGGGCGACTCCGCGAAGGCGAAAAAGTTCTTGCTCGAAGGCCCGAACGTGTCGAACGACGACGCGAACCCCAAGATCGACCCGACCCAAGCCGAATTTCGTCTGTCGCCCGATCGCACCGTGACGGCCGGGAATTACGTCCTACGCACGGAGGACCGCAGTTGGCAAGAAGGCTTCAGTCTGAACGTGCCCGCCGAGGAAAGCAATCTGACCAAAGTGCCGAAAGAAGCAATCGAAGCCGTGTGCGGTCCGGATTCGATCATCGCCGCCGGGAAAGAATTAGACTTGAAAACGATGATCGAGGGACGCAGCGCCGAACTCCAACTTTTCCCGTGGCTGCTCAGCGCCGTCCTGGTGATTTTCGCCCTGGAAGGGGTGTTCGCCAATCGGTTTTACCGCTTACGCACCAAGGCCTAATCGCATCCGTCCTACGAACTTTCACACTTTCTGATGGGAACTGTGTCGAATGAGAGGAATCGGATGGTAGAATTAACTACACTTGACCTCAACTCGTGGTGGCATTGTCGATGTCAGATCGACGAGTTCGGTTCCGTGACACCACCAGAGTGTGCCGAGATCACAGTATGAGATTGATTGCACTAGCCCTTCCCCGCGTTCGCCGCCTGATTCCATCCGGGCAGGGCCTCGTCACGTTGCTTTTAGTGATGATTGTCGTTTCGTTAGAACTCGTGGGGCGTCACGCCAAGTCGGACTGGCACGACCTGTTAGCGGTCCTGCTACTGTGTTCTTGCGTTGCACTCGTCGTCATGCGGCACAAACGTCAACCACTCACATGGGTCAATTGGTTAACGTCTCAATTTGGCCGACTCGACCGGGTGCGTTACGAACACGGCCTCGATTTGCGTGGCTCGCCCCGACTTCCATCACGCCTCCCACCGATGATCTGGATACTGCTGACCGGGTTATCGACCTGGAGCCTGATGGCGACGGCGGCGTGGTGGGTGTTCCCGGACGGCTGGCGGGAGATCGGCGTTCGCACTTCCTACGTGCTTTACTTAGTGCTGTTGGTCGCCCTCTGGTCGGCGTTAATCGTGTGTACCTTGGCCGGTCTGTTTCTGCCGGTGCTGTTCTTCGACCGCACGTTACGCAAACGGTCACGCGGGTCGGACCGCCGTGGTCTGGAACTCGCGTTGCTGGCCGGTTATATGATGATCGTCGTGAGCGTGGCCCAACTGGTGCCGACGGTTTTCGTGCTGGGTTTGTGCGTGCTAGTGGGATTGTGGGCACTGGTCGCGGTCAGCCGTGGCGGGCGTGAAGAACCGGCCATGCTGTGGCGGTCGCGCAACGGCCGGCCGATCTTCTCCGTCCCGTTGCGCCGAATCGTGGCCGGCGGGTTGGGGCTGATTTCGTTCGCGGTGTTCAACTTGCTTCTCACGTCGTGCGGCGGGCGGTTGCTGTCCCTACCGGACAAAGACGACCCGATGTTGTTGACGACGCTGCTCGGAACGGTCGCCGCGTGGATGGTCCCCGGATTGGTGATCGCCACCGCGATACGCCTTTGGGCCGGTCGTCGCATTGACCCGGCGGCCCGTACCACGCCGACCATTCACATCCGGAGTCAACTCCCGACGAGCGAGGTGAAAAAGGCCGCTGCGATCATCTCCGGTTGGGGCTGGATCGTTCGCACGTCGTCCGGCCCCATTGCCTCCAATGAAGTTGGCATCGAACTGGTCCTCGCCGAGCAATCCGATGCGACCGAGTTCGACCCCGTTTGGCCGCTGAAAGTGTCCCTCGATGACCTAAGCAGTGAGCGGGTGAAAGACCGCCTGGATCGCCGCGATGAGATCGTGCTACGGCGGTACGGTCTTCGGGGCGTGAAGAATTTGTTCAAGCGGGCGTTGTCCGAACGCCGCGTCAAGGGTGGCGGGTACTGGTTCGCGCCGCACTGGTGGTTTATCACCGGCATGGACCGCGAGGAACCTCATCGCGGTCGGAGCGATTACCCGACTCCGCCAAAACCCGTCGGCCAGCCGTTTCACCGCATCTTTGGCCCACGTGTTCGACAACACTTCCACACGGTGCTACGGGCCGTCGAAATCGACATGATCTTCATCGAAGACGGCGTCAGCCCGCGCACGTTTGCCAAGGTCTTGCGGATCATTTTCGAGCTGTACGACAAGCATTCCGGCCAGCGAAAGGCGGAAGACCACTCGTTCCACAGCATCCCGAAAATCCGCGTGATGGTCCACGAATACACGCCCGGCAAGCCGTTCCAGACGACCAACTACAACGAACCGCAGTTCGACGAGTTGAGCCGCGCCCGCGTGTTGCACATCTTCCGCGACAACGGCGACCACGAAGCCCCCGTTGAGATGCCGTTCGACTTCTCCTGGGAACCCTCCCCCGTTTTGGGTATCGGCTGATCGTCTCCTTTTGGAATGTTCCCCGCACTATGCCAAGCCACCTCTCCACCATTGGAATTCCCGTCGAAACGGAGCAGCAATTCTGGGAACTTGCCCAGCAAGTTGGGCCGCTAGCCACAGGTCTCCCGGTGATCGGCGGGACGTACTTTCAGTGGACCGATTCCAGCGGCGCGGAGTTGTGGTTGCAAGTGACCAACGACGAAGAGTTTATCGGCATGAACCCGCACTTCGTCGGGCAATCGAGCATCACGGTCCGATTGACATCCCGCGTCCGCTCCGAAGAAGGCAGCCCGTTCGACGGCGGGTTCTACGGTTGGGCCGATCCCGTTCCGGAATCAGACGATTCGCAGGAAGGGTTATACCCGTTCGTGTTCGACGCGCCCGATTTTACCAACGTCGCCGGTCTCGAATTGCCCGTCACCGTGACCGTGCAGATGGCGGCGTTTGCCCATGAAGTCGAAGCGTTTGATTCGGAGGCAGCCTACGCCGCGTCGCAAACGGGTGCTGTGAAGTATGCCTCGCGGTCGTTCATCCCGTCCGGGCTTTTTCGTCCCGATGGCGTTGAGGAACCACTGCCAGAAGCCCGCGCCATGATTACCGGCCACATCCTCGCCGCCGATCGGTTCCTCAACACTCTCACCAACCAACCGTTCTACTGGGCACTGATCGAAACCTACGGCGGCACCTACGACGCCGTGATCGACATCTCGCTACTCTCCGGTACTCCAATCGTCGGCGGCATTCTCTCCGGTTCGTTCTGGCTGAGCGGTCGCATCATCACGTCGGCATAATCCTTGCGTAATCGGAAGTTGGGGTTGTTGGGTTTTTGCATTCTCCCGTTTGGGTTTTATTTACCTGACGGGTCGCTGCGACACCCCAGTTTACTCCTGCGCGTACCAAAACCAGGATGACTAACCCCCAACAACCCCAACTTCCGATCTGCCTAGCTGCCCTCTGAAACCATTTCGCTACAACTTTGGTTATGTTCACCATCGGAATTGCGGGCGGATCGGGGTCGGGGAAGACGACGTTCGTCGAACGCCTGATGCAACTCGATGTCGGGGCGCACGTTTGCCACTTGCCGCACGACGCCTACTACCGCAATCGCGTGGACATGCCCGAAGCCGTGGCGACTGAGAACAACTGGGATCACCCGGACGCCCTCGATACGGCACTGTATTTGAAGCACATTGACACGTTGAAAACCGGGCAACCGATCGAATGCCCGATCTACGACTTTGCCACCCACAGCCGGACAACCCGAACCCGGACGATTCGCCCCAAGACGGTGTTACTGGTTGAGGGGATCCTGTTGTTTCACGTCGCGGCACTGCGGGAACGCATGGATTTGAAAGTGTTTGTTGAAACGCCAACGGATTTGCGAATTTTGCGCCGGG
>JANLRE010000401.1:0-6592 GCA_031368205.1 Fimbriiglobus sp.
CGCCGGCTTGCACGGTTTTGCCGACTTTTGGCAGTTGAAGGTGGGTCACGTCCGTGAGTTGGTCCACGGCATATTGTGTGATGCCCACCGTGATAATATCACCGTCTTGCGCTGACCACTCGTGAGATTTCGCGTAACGCAGTTCTGATTGATTCATGCCATCACCTGTGAATATGTTACAACACGATCGTGTTACTTCTTCCGCTTATAGAACGGCAGTTCGACCACTTTGGCCGGTGTCAGCGTGCCGCGAATATCGACTTGCAACTCGGTCCCAAGTTCAGCGAGCGAGGCGGTCACGTACCCCATCGCAATCGACTTTTCGAGTGTCGGTGCGTAGCTGCCACTGGTGACAGACCCATGCGGCAAGCCGTCGAACAGAATCGCACACCCTTCCCGCGCGGCCCGCTTGCCGTCGAGTTCCAAACCGACCCGGACCGTTGTTTTCGTGCTATTTTGCAGTGCTTCCCGCCCGATGAACTCGCCCTTGTCGAACTTAACCGCCCACCCGAGACCCGCTTGCAGTGGGTTGGTCGTCTCGGTCAACTCGTGCCCGAAAAGCGGCATCCCGGCTTCGAGCCGCAATGTGTCGCGGGCGCCCAGTCCGCACGGTACCGCCCCTTGGGCGATCAGTTCTTCCCACAAGCAAATGGCCAAGTCGTTAGCAATGCTCACTTCAAAACCATCTTCGCCGGTGTACCCCGTGCGACTAACAATACACCCGGACCCGTGATAGTTAGCGGGTATCGCGTAATAGTATTTTAATGTTGCAATATCATCATTGACCAACTCACGAATCAACCCGACGGCACGGGGGCCTTGTACCGCAATCATCGCCGTGGATTCAGTGGCATCTTGGATTTGCACACTCAACTTTGCGGCGTGGTTTTTCCAGTGGGCAATAATCTTGTGCCGGTTGGACGCATTGACAACCGCAGCGTACCCGGTCGGTAGATTGTAGACCAGAATATCGTCCAGAATCCCGCCCGCTTCGTTGCAGATCAGGCCGTACTTGACTTGCCCCATCTTCATGGTGCTGACGGCATTGGTGAACGTCGATTCCAACAACTGCAACGCATCCGGCCCAGTAAAATTGACGCGGGCCATGTGGGAAATATCGAACAGCCCCACGCCCGTGCGCACGGCTTTGTGCTCATCAATAATGCTGGTGTACTGCACTGGCATGTCCCACCCGCCGAACGGCACGAGGCGGGCTTTGTGGTCGAGGTGCCACGAATAAAGCGGAGTGCGTTGGTTCGACATAATGACTGGGGATTCCCCGCCTCTCGGCAAACGCTTGTGGGAAAATAAGGAAGGGCGGACCCCACCGACCGGGTTCCGCCCCACACGAATAGTTTAGACGATCGCGTAAAGTTGTCTAGCGCAACTCGGCCTTGACCGCCAAGCCTTCCCAGTTTATCACGCTGGCCTGTTTTGTGCGCAAAGAATCGTTGCGGAGGGACTCGCATGGCTACGTGGTGGAACCGGGCGGTTTGCGGTGTTGTCGCGGCAATGGCCGTCAGCTTTGCCACCGTCGGCTTGTTCGCGGAGGATGCTCCCGCACCGAAGCTATTTCCGCTGTCCGTTCCGGCTACGATTCCGCCTGCGGATAGCCCGATCACGAACGCCGTGATTCCTGTTCAAATTATCGAACCCGTTCGCCCGGAAGCAGCGGTGGCCCTGGAATGGTCCGGCCCGCCGACGGTGCGGGTGAATCGGGCGAATGAATATCAACTGGCGGTGCGCAACACGTCGTCGCAGCTTGTGCAAAAAGTCGTCGTGCAAGTGCGTGCGCCAAAAGGCACGACCGTGAAGGAGACCACCCCGGCGGCGAAAATCGTGGACGGCGTGTACCTCTGGGAACTTGGCACGTTGGAACTGAAGGAAGCGAAGTACCTGAAGTTGACGCTGACCCCGACCACACGCGGCGAGATGGGTTGTCAAGCGTGGGTGACGTTCACCGGCACGGCGGGAATGAAGGTCCACGTGCAAGAGCCGAAGTTGCACGTGACGATCAGCGCCCCGGAAAAAGTCGCCGTCGGCGACCCGATCCCCGTGACGTACACCGTCAAAAATGTCGGCGATTGCGTGGCAGAGAACGTTCAGCACACGCTAGGACACAAGGTTCAAAACGAGCCTCAGCGCGGCACCGACAGCACGGAGTTGGAGTGGGCGTACCGAAATCAATTGCAATCCATTCCGACGCTGGCACCCGGCGAGGAGCGTAAAGAAGTGGTGCAATTGCGTGGCTACCAGGGCGGGGAGATGAACCTCACCGCCAAGGCGATGAGCACCGATTGCGCCCCCGTGACAAGTACGGCCAAGACGCAAGTTCTCGTGCCCAAGTTGGAAGTGAAGATCAGCGGGCCGGACCAACTGATGGTGAACCGCAAAGGCGTGTACAAAGTTCGCGTCGAGAACGTCGGGCAGTTGGCGGTCAAGGACGTGAAGGTGCGGCGCGTGGTTCCCGCAAGTTGGCGGATGGTTTCCGGGAATTGGCAAGCGAACTCGGACGCCGAACCCGACCTGTTCATCACCGAACTCGTCCCCGGCCAAGGCAGCGAAGCGACGTTTGAAGCGATGCCACTGACCACGGGTCAATCGAGTTGGTTCGTTGAAGCCACCGGCAGCCGTGGCACGAAAGCGGTCAGCGAGTGCCGCACCACCGTGGAAGGCATTGCCGCGTTGCGCATGGAGTTGGTCGATCTCGTGGACCCGGTCGAGAAGGGGCAACAAACGACCTATGAAATCCGCATCACCAACACCGGTACCAAGGCCGACACCAACGTGGTGATAACCTGTCCGCTCCCGGAGCAAATGAAGTTCGTCTCCGCGACCGGCCCCGTCAGCCACACCGTCGCGGACCTCAACAACTGCGCCGTGGTCCGCTTTGAACCCGTCCGCGAACTCGCCCCGAAAACCGAGATCGTCTACCGCATCGTCTGCAAAGCCCACGCCATCGGCGACGTGCGGTTCAAAGCCCAACTCAACAGCACCCACCTCACCACGTCCGTCGTGAAAGAAGAATCAACGCGGGTGTACGGGGAGTGACCGGGCACCCGTCCCGCTATTTGAAACAGCGAGCGACCCGGTGACACAGGTGTGTCACCGGGTCGCTCGCGTAAAACACGGTACACTTTGCCAATCCGACCATGCTAGAATCAACACCACTTGACCGAACCCGTCAGCCACTCAGGAAAATGACAGAAGCGAGGGAATGGAAATGGGAGTCGTTTCGACGCGGACGCCGGAAGGGGAGCCGGTTCAGTGCCCGGTTTGTGGAGGGCAGACGCATGTCGCCCCGTCCACCTACCCAACGATCGACGCCCCGTGCCCAAGTTGCGGTCATCTACTGTGGCTGTCGAACGCCAGGAGTCTACTATATGATCCGCTCGCCGTGCGTGAACTCGTCGCAACGATGCAAGCCGCGATCGAGCGCGGAGCCGAACGCCTCCAACAACTGCAAGCGACCGACGAACCCATCCCATCGGCTGAACCAACGAACGCAGCGCTCGGATTACACGAAGTCACCAACCCGGTCGAGATTCGGGTTTTTGAAGGCTATGTCGTCAATAGAGGATGTTGAGACGCATAACTGCATTCCCCCCACTGAGTAAAACCTAGCGCCGCCACTCGCTGTTACTACTTCCCCTTCCTTACCGTCGGTTGGGTTTTCCACCTTCGGTGGAGCCAGAAGTATTGGGTGGGGTATTGGCGGATGAGGCGTTCGAGGGCGGTGTGGTAGCGTTGGGTGATGGCTTTGACGGGGTTGGGGTCGGTGCTGTAGTCGCGGGGGTCGATCACGTCTTCGCAGACGTGACCAAACTCGATTGTCAACACAATGGTTCTGGTTCGGCGGCTTACGAATCTGCTCGCTTTTCCCATAGCTCTCGTATCTTCTGAAAATGGGCGATTCGTTTGCCGATCTTGGCGATTTCCTTTGGATAAAATTCCAACAGCGTGTCGCACAACTCGATCATCCACTTCTTGCGGGAATGGCCGGGATTGATGGTGATGCGATTGGAATTCGCAATTTGGATCTGGCCCCAACCCAATGCACCAATCGTAAGGCAGTCCCAATCGAGGAACTCAATGGGGACGAAGGTCACGTTTTCGACGACTGCCCGAACGCCGTTGACATCATAGGCGATCATCAGAAGCACAAAATGGTTTTTGTCGTCTTCATAAAATCGTGCAAGTCGTTCAACCGAGGTCAAATTGGGCATGTTGAATTTGGTGCTCAACCGATGGGTCTTCACATCAACGATGTAGTACAGACCCGCATTATCCTCGAACGCCAAATCCGCCATCGCACGGCGTGCAAACTCCGAGGAATACTTACCACAAACATCATCGCCTACGATCGCGGGAAAGTGTTCCGCGAGAATCTCTTGAATGGCATCGCCCACTGCACGTGGGCTTTTGGCAGTGCTTCCCGACAGAAAGTCGTCTTGCTTGTTGAGAAAGTCCTTGACCTGTGTTTGGACTGTCAAGTAGCGGTCGTTGCTGAACAATAGACTCTTCGTCACGATTCATCTCCATCGAAAAGTGTACTGCCTTGCTGAAGTACAAATTCCTTGGTGACGACGCGCTGTTCGGCCAAACTATTCCGCTCCCAGAACACCCCATCGTGGTATCCTTGAATCGAACGATCGGAAGATGCCATATCGAGGCGTTTCTCTGCTAGACAGCAAAAGTGTTCATCTTGCTCAACCCCGACGAACTTGCGACCGAGTTTTTTTGCAACCACCGATGTGGTCCCGGAACCCAGGAAGGGGTCGAAAACGATGGCGTCAGGTTGTGAACTCGCAAGCACCAACTTCGCAATGAGTTTTTCAGGCTTCTGGGTTGGGTGATCGGTATTTTCCGGCATGGACCAGAATGGGACCGTGATGTCCGTCCAGAGATTCGAGGGGTGAGTCAGGCGATAGTTTCCATTCGCAGTTTCTTCCCAATCCTTCGGCTCTCCACTGTCATCCTTGTATGGCGCAATCACTCGCCGCTTGACCTTCACTGCGTCAACATTAAACGTGTACTGCTTGGAAAGGGTCAGAAACCAAATGTCTTCCGAGCAGTTTTTCCAGTTCGCTAAAGCGCCTCGGCCTTTCTCGCGCTCCCAGGTGATCCTGTTTTGGACGATGAAGTGGCGTTCCGCAACTCTTTGAATAGCTGACGACGACCGCCAATCGCCGCAAATATAGAGCGAGGCATTCGGCTTCAGAACTCGACGAAGTGGGACAAGCCACGATTCGATCCAGGCTTCGTAGGCTTCGGATGAACAGGACTTGAACGCTTTCCCGTTGAATGATTTGTCGAGGTTGTAGGGTGGATCCGCAATCAGCAGATCAACAAACGCATCTGGCAGATGGGGGATGACTTCAAATAGGTCTTGACAAATCGTCTTGCCGACCACGTCTCCTACCGTTTGCCGAGATTTGACACGCAACAGCTGTGCGGAAAGCGCCTGCAACTCTGCGGCTTCAATATCAATCGTCCTGTTGCGCGGCGCACGGTGTTTGATGGTCATGGCAGTATTATCTTGCGTTGAAAGATTTCGACAATCACGGCCGTAGATATATTCACTGCAAACCACCAAGTTACTCCTTCGCCTTCCGCACCGTCGGTTGGGTTTTCCACCTTCGGTGGAGCCAGAAGTATTGGGTGGGGTATTGGCGGATGAGGCGTTCGAGGGCGGTGTGGTAGCGTTGGGTGATGGCTTTGACGGGGTTGGGGTCGGTGTCGTAGTCGCGGGGGTCGATTACGTCGGTGCAGACGATTTCGTACTGCAACGGCCCGCCGACTCGGGGCACGCCGACGACGACCATGAGGGCGTCGAACTCGATGGCCATGAGCGCGACGGCTTTGTGGGCGGAGGCGGGGCGGTTGAAGAAGTCGATGAACACGCCACGCTTCCCTGCATCTTGGTCCGCGAGCGTGGCGACTTTGGCACCCACTTTTAAGGCAGCGGTCAGGCGGTCGAAGTCGTCTTTCTTCGCAATGATCGTCTGGCCCGTCGCTTGGCGGAACTGGTTCAAGAAACGTTCGAGGTGCGGGTTGTCCAGCACGCGGGCAATCGCAAAGGTGCGGAACCCGAGCGCCCCGAGTGCGAACCCCGCCATCTCCCAATTGCCAAAGTGGGCGGTCACGATCAACAACGGTCGCGGACTCAGCAGCCCGGCAATGATGTCGCCGCCCCGCACCAACTTGCCGTAGGTTCGCCAGTTCTCCATGCGCAATTTGCGGGGTAATAAGGCGATTTCGACGATCAGCGTCGTGAAGTGGCAATAACACTTGCGGACCATTCGATCAATCGCAGCATCATTGGTAGCAATTTCCGGAAACGCGAACCGCAAGTTTTCTGCAGCGACCATTCGGTGCCGCTTGTCCACCCGGTACGCCAGCCACGCCAGCGCATCCGCCAAGCCAAACGCCCACCCCGTCGGCACCGCCTGCACCACGCAAACCACCCCGCGAACCACGAGGTAGACGGCGAAATCAACAATCGGTCGCCGCTGTTTCGCCATGTATGACCTAATTCCAGAAAGAAATATTCACCACAGAGGGCACGGAGGGCCACAGAGAAATCCAAAAT
>JANLRE010000706.1:0-4117 GCA_031368205.1 Fimbriiglobus sp.
CCCGGCGATTGCGAAGATCAAGATTGAGCGGACCCGCGAGCGCGTCATCATCACGATTTATTCAAGTCGTGTTGGTGCCATCATCGGCAAGAAGGGCGAGAAGATCGAGAAGCTGACCAAGGCGCTTGAGAAACTCACTCGCCGCCACATCGACGTGAAAACGATCGAAGTGACCCGGCCCGAAATTGACCCGCAACTGGTTGCCGAAGACATTGCCGAACAACTGGAAAAACGAGCCAGTTTCCGCCGGACGATGAAGCAAGCCATGCAGCGGGCGATGGAAAACGGTGCCAAGGGTATCAAGTTGCAATTGTCGGGTCGGCTGGGTGGTGCGGAAATGGCTCGGTGTGAAAAGGGCATGGAAGGCAGTATTCCGCTTTCAACCCTTCGAGCTAAAGTCGATTACGGGTTCACCGAAGCCTCGACGCCGCAAGGCAACATCGGAATCAAATGTTGGATTAACAACGGCGATTATTTGAGCGGGGAGATCAACGATGCCACTGATGCCCAAGCGGGTCAAGTACAGAAAAAACCAACGCGGCGTCGTAAGGGGTAATGCCACCCGAGGCAACTACGTTGCCTACGGGGATTACGGCTTGCAGTCCCTCGAAGCGGGTTGGTTGAGCGCGGAGTGCATTGAATCGGGCCGGATCACGATGACCCGGTTCGTTTCGGGCGAAGGCCGGTATTACATCCGCGTCTTCCCGCACAAGAGCGTCAGCGCCATTGCCGCCGAAACGCGGATGGGTAAGGGCAAAGGCGAACCAGAATACTGGTGCGCCGTGGTCAAGCCCGGACTGATTCTGTTTGAAATCGGCGGGATTGCCGAAGCGGCTGCCAAGGATTGTTTGGCCCGCGTGGCCTACAAGATGCCGTTCAAGTGTCGATTTGTGAAGCGGTTGCCGAGCGTTTAAGTCGCAGCCGCCAGCCGAAGCGTTCAGTGTCGCCTGATTTACCAGTGAGTGAGACGATGAAGACGAGTGAACTTCACGGGATGAGCGACGATGTCCTCGCGCTGACCCTGACCGATACCGAAAAGCACTTGTTCCAGCTTCGTTTTCAATCGGCGACCGATCGCCTGGAAACACCGAGCGAGATCAAGAAGGCGAAGCGCGACATCGCCCGCATCAAGACCGAACAACACCGTCGAGTCCTGGCGAAGATGCCGTCGATTTCCGACGAGCAACTCGCCACGACCATCGCTGATCTTCATACTAAAACGGAAGAGCCTGGCAAACGTCGCGTCAAGCGGACGATTCACCGCTACGAGACGATCTTAGCCAGCCGCGAATCCAAAAAGACGACGGCTGCACTGCCGGCGAAGGGGAAATAAGCTATGGCAGACACCCAAACCCCTCCCGCAAAAGCAGCCGACGCCGACGCCGATCTGGATCGGGGCGCACGCCGAATCGTGACCGGGATCGTGACACGCGATAAGTCAGACAAGACACGCCGGGTCGAGATTCAACGACTCGTGCAGCACTCGAAGTACGGCAAGTTTGTGAAGCGCCGGACCGTGTTGTACATTCACGACGAGAAGAATGATTCGCACCTGGGCGATACGGTTGAAGTCATGGAATGCCGCCCGCTGTCCCGCACGAAGCGATGGCGGTTGATTAAAGTCGTGACGAAGGCGCCAAGCCGAACGCTGTCGGGTCTCGAAGGGGCCGTGGCTGGTAGTGCGTTGCCCGCCGCGACCGGCGCAAAAGAGTAATTCCGAACACGCTATTGGACACGGTGCCTTGACATGATTCAGATGTATACCTACCTCGATGTGGCCGACAACACCGGGGCAAAAGAAGTGATGTGCATCCAAGTGCTGGGCGGCAGCAAGCGCCGTGTCGCGTACTTGGGCGACGTGATCCGGGCCAGCGTGAAGAAAGCCCTTCCGGGTGGTGACGTGAAGCCCGGAGACGTGGTCAAGGGCGTCGTGGTTCGCACCCGAGTTGCGACCCGTCGGGAAGACGGTAGCTACGTTCGGTTTGACCGGAATGCACTTGTGTTGCTGGATAACGATAACAACCCGCGTGGCACCCGGATCTTCGGTGCAGTTCCCCGTGAATTGCGGGCGAAGTTTAATAAGATTATCAGCCTCGCCGCTGAAGTGGTTTGAGGCGAACCTCGCACGAGTTGAGACACGGTGGATTGAACTATGTACATTCGCAAAGATGATACCGTCGAAGTCCTCGCCGGTGATGACAAAGGCAAGCGCGGCAAAGTGCTGCTCATCAACCGCGCCGATGGGAAGCTGGTCGTCGAAGGCGTCAACCGTGTGTACAAACACATGAAGCCGTCACGCCGCAACCAGCAAGGTGGTCGCCTCTCCAAAGAGATGGCCATTTGTGCCTCGAACGTCGCACTGATTGACCCATCCACAGGAACGGCCTGTCGGGTCGGGGTTCGCTATCTGGAAGATGGCACGAAAGAACTTTTCGCTAAGAAAAGTGGTGCTCGGATTCGCGTCCTGAGCAAAGCGAATCCGAAGTACGCCAAGAAGAAATAGTCATTGCGTTTATTTAACCGAGCGGCCCCGTCAGAACTGGGGTACGCAATGAGGTGCTTGGATCATGGCCCGGCTGCACGATAAATTCACGAAAGAGATTGTCCCCGCACTCAAGACCAAGTTCGGTCGGGACAACGTTCATAGCATTCCGAAGATTCAGAAGATCGTCCTGAACATGGGTGTCGGCAAGGCACTCCAAGACAAAAACCGCCTTGGTGAAGCCACCGAACAACTCGGTCAGATTGCCGGTCAACGACCGCAGATCACACGGGCGAAGAAGTCGATCAGTGCGTTCCGACTCCGCCAAGGCCAAGAAATCGGCTGTCGCGTCACGCTCCGTGGCAAGCGAATGTATGAGTTTCTCGACCGCCTGATTAACTTAGCACTGCCCCGGATTCGTGACTTTCGCGGGATCAACCCCCGATCGTTCGACGGCAACGG
The DNA here is from genome assembly GCA_031368205.1 of Fimbriiglobus sp. Taxonomy (GTDB): domain Bacteria; phylum Planctomycetota; class Planctomycetia; order Gemmatales; family Gemmataceae; genus Fimbriiglobus. Next base: position 2,945 of record JANLRE010000706.1, read on the forward strand.
CAACTACAACATGGGCCTCTCGGAGCAGATGGTGTTCCCCGAAATTGACCCGGACAAGGTGAACTTCACGCAAGGCATGGACATCACGATTTGTACGAGCGGCGTGAACGACGATGAAGCCCGTGAACTCCTGAAAGCCTTCGGGATGCCGTTCCGGGAATAATGATTCGCGGAGTTGATGACTTCGATGCGGAACGGCTGGTTCACGAGGGACAATCCCTTGCCCGAATCAGAACGCCGCCTTCCCGGTTCGACGGGAAACGATTGCCTAATTCATGACCGAACCGGGCTACCCCGAGCCAATGCGAGAGTATTGAATGTCCACCAAAGCGAAGATGGCGCGCTTCAAAAAGCAGATGGTTGCGTTGACGGCGCACAAGCTGGAAATGGCGAAGCCCGAAGCCCAACGCGACCCGACCAAGGTGATGCGTCCCCGTGACCTCATCAAGATCCGGATGCGTTGCCAGATTAGTGGCCGCCCGCGTGGGGTTTACCGTAAATTTGGTGTCAGCCGAATCGCCTTCCGCGACTTGGCAAGCAGTGGCCTAATCCCCGGCGTCCGCAAGGCGTCCTGGTAACCCCGCGATCGAAAGGAGATCCTCTCATGATGACTGACCCGGTCGCGGACATGCTCACCCGCATCCGCAACGCCAGTAATGTTGAACGCCCGATGGTCGAAATGCCGGCCACGAAGCTCAAAGTCGCCATCGCAAAAGTGCTGGTGAACGAAGGGTTCGTCAGCGGCTTTCGCGTCGGCATGAATGTCAAGAAAGAAGACGGGGCTTCCGAGTTTGTCGCCAAGACCGACCTCGGTGAAGCCCACGTCAAGCTCCAGATTTTCTTGAAGTACGGACCTGATGGCGAGAAGGTGATTCGTCACATTTCCCGATACTCCAAACCCGGTCGTCGCGTGTACCAAAGCTACCGAGAGGTTCGCCGCGTGCTAGACGGCCTCGGTATCGCCATTCTCAGCACCAGCAAAGGTGTGCTGAGCGACCGACAAGCCAAACGTGAAAAAGTCGGCGGCGAAATCCTCGCCACTGTTTGGTGATTGCGAACTCTGCGACGTGGAAAGTACCGTAGTTGCGGAGGTTGCCCATGCAAGAACAGGACGCAAATAAACCGGCGAAACGAAGGTTGACCCGAGGCCAGATCGACCTGACCAAGCGGTAC
>JANLRE010000762.1:0-3225 GCA_031368205.1 Fimbriiglobus sp.
GTTCTGCTTTTCCCATGCGCTCGCTTCCCGGCATTCCGGTGATTGTCTACACTGTTCGTGACTGCCGATTACACCCTGTTGTGAATAACCTGGAGACGTTCCCGATGATTTGGATACTCGCAGCGCTGTTAGCCGCCCCTGCGGCCGATTTGAAACAAACCCCCGGCGACTGGCCGCAGTTTCGCGGCCCGAACCGTAATGGTGCTTCCAGCGAAAAAGGCTTGCTACAAAAGTGGCCCGCGGACGGACCCCGTAAGCTGTGGACTAAGACGGAATTGGGTGAGGGTTACAGTACCGTGTCAGTTATTGGCGGCATGATTTTTGGTTCCGGTGAAATGAAGGACAAACAAGAACACGTCTGGGCACTCGACGAAAAATCCGGTGAACTCAAGTGGTCCACGCCTTTTGCGGAAGCAAAAGGCGTTTCAATGGGCAATGGCACACGGAGTACGCCGACTTACGCCAACGGATTACTTTATACCGTCAGCGTCAATGGAACCCTCGCGTGCAACGACGCCATGACGGGCAAGCTTGTGTGGACGAAAAGTTACACGAAAGACTTTGACGGTAACGTGCCAATCTGGGGCTACAGTGAATCGGTCCTCGTGGACGACGGCAAAGTCATCGCCACGCCCGGCTCGAAGTCGGCGGCGATGGTGGCGCTGGATGCGAAGACCGGCGACACGATTTGGCAAACCCCGGTCGCCAATCCGGGGAACGCAAGCGGGTACGCATCGCCCATCAAAGCGGAACTGGGTGGCGTGCCGATGTACATCAATCTGCTCGGCAAAACCGGGGGCGTGATTGCCGTTCACGCGAAGACGGGCAAGCTGTTGTGGCAATACACCCGCATCATGAACGGCACCGCCAACATCCCCAGTCCCCTCGTGAAGGGCGACCTCGTGTTCTGCTCCACGGGATACGGCGATGGTGGGTCCGCACTGCTGAAAATGACTGCTGAAGGCGACACCGTCAGCGTGAAAGAGTTGAAGTATTACAAAAGTGGCGAACTCCAAAACCACCACGGCGGCATGGTCGCGGTCGGCGATACGATCTTCTTCGGCAACGGCCACAACCAAGGCCAACCGGCTTCGGTTGATTTCAACACGGCGGCAATCAACTGGAAAGAATCCCGTGGCGCGGGCGGCGGCGACGGCTCCGCAGCGATTGCTTACGCCGATGGGATGCTGTACTACCGCTATCAGAACAGCGTGATAGCTCTCGTGAAAGCGGACCCGAAAGAGTTCACCCTAGTCTCCAGCTTCAAAATCCCGCAGCCCAGTGGCAAACCCAGTTGGCCGCACCCGACCATCGCCAACGGCAAGCTCTTCATCCGCGACCAGGACAAGCTGCACTGCTTCGATCTGCACGCCAGCGGGAAGTGAGTGGAGTGTGAGAGTGGAGGGGTCTGGCAAATTTTTCTGGCACTCAGTCGTTAACGGGTTTTCGGCCCTGAAAGGGACGTTCTGTCAGCCCAGGGCCATGCCCTGGGACCGGGCAAAGAATCGGTTTTCGGATCTGTTTTAACCGAGCATTCCCGATGATGGCCAACCCCATGAACCGTCCCTTCAAGGGTTCCCAGGGCATGGCCCTGGGCTGACAGAACGTCCCTTTCAGGGCCGAAAACCAAGACTAATCACTTGCCCGAAAAATTTGCCAGACCCGAGTGGAGTGTGTGAGTAGAGAGTGTAGTGTGTGAGAGTATAGGGAGTATCGTCACTCCCCGTACTCGGTTGAATTGCCAAACCCAATTACTTCATCAAATCCCACGTCAGCTCGTTCCGGCCGCCTTCCGTCACCTTCACAATTAGCGGGGTGGTTTTCGGGGCGGCGTACTTCTCGGGTAGAAGGTTTTTCATCTTTGCGGTTTCCGCGGAGGGATCGGCGTATTGGGCAATCGTGACGGTGTACTCACCGACGGGGGTGCCGTCGAAACCTTTGTAGGTACTCATCAGGCACGTGCCATCATCTTCGGTCATGCCCTCGGATACGAACGTGAAGGTGCCTTCGGTCATCCCCTTGGTGTAGAACCGGATGGTGGCGTTTGCGGTGGGTGCGCCATCGAGTAACACCTTGCCTTTAACGGGAACGGTCGGAAGCTGTTTCCGGGCGACGCCCTTTTCGTCGCTGTCCGCTAGCTGCAGATTTTCAGGCAGCACGCCTTCCAGCATCACGTTCGCAATCAGCGGCCCGTCGTTTTTCATCGTGATCCAGGCGACGTGATCGAACTCCCCGAACCGCAGGCCGCGCAACCGACTGCCGCCGCCCGTCGTGGCGAGTTGGTAGTAGTTCATGCCATTGCGGACGAACTTTTGGTAGTGGTGCATGTGGCCGCAAAACACCGTGTACTTTCGACCGGCGAGCAGTTTTTCCATCGCGCCCCAGCCGTTCTTGTCCAGATCCGGCGCCGTCCACATTGGCTTGTGAACGAAGCCAAGCGTCCACCGCACGTTCGGATTTTCTTCGAGCACTTTCTTGAAGTACGCGACTTGTTCGTCCGAAACCTTGCTCGTCGGGTCTTCGGAGTTGATCGCCAGGAACAGCACGTTCTTGAAGATGAAGTGGTAGTACTTCCGGCCGTACCGACCGCCCCAATCCTTGACCTGTTCCTTGTTCGTCAGGTCGTGGTTGCCGGGCACGTAGAAGAACGGCATTTGGAGCTTCTTGATGTAGCCTTCAAACTCCGCCCATTCGGTATCAAGCCGTTCTTGCTTGGTCGAGTACCCCTCAATGAGGTCGCCGACGGACATCACGAATTCGGGTTGAAGCAGGTTGATCTGGTTCACCGCCTGCGAGAAGATTTTCGCCCGGTGCCCTCCGGTACGGTCCGAGATGACCACGAACTGGAACTGGTCAGCGGGGTTGTTGAGCTTGAGATGGGTCCAGGGATTTTTCTCTTCCAGGGTGATCTTCAGTTGCGTCGTGCCGGCGTTGGCCGGGGCCGAACCGTCAGCGGGTTGTTGGCGAGAGTACACAGCGGCGGCGAGAACCAGCACGCCGACTGTGACGAGAAGCAACACACGTTTCATGTTCAGGAACCTGTGGGAGGGATGCGAATTGCGACGCAGCGTGGGATGCCTTCTGATTCCTGGCGAACCGGCTGGTAAGCTGCCGGGTGGACAGCCTCAAGCACGAGGCAGGTTACCACCCAGGCGACTCACGTCGTCGGTTCGCCGGGACAAAATTCACTTTGCCAGTTCGACCACCATCTTGGCGGCTTCGGTG
>JANLRE010000777.1:0-18359 GCA_031368205.1 Fimbriiglobus sp.
CCAGTCACGCTGCCCGAAAAATTTGTTAGACCCGAGAATCCATGACCCGGATTTTTTATCTTGCCTCCGAACCGGGACCGAATGCGGGGGCGAAATTGCTTTCGTTGCTGAACCCTGCGTTGTCCTCGGATCGGTTCGTGGTCGGCACCACGAACCTCAGCGTCAGTGCAAAAAAGAATGTTCGCGGCTACTGGACGTTGAAGAAGGCAATCGAAGATTTCCGACCCGATGTTCTTCACGCGATCGGGCCCGCTGCTACCAGATTCACAAATCTGCTGTTTGCTACGCGAGTTGGTCTGCGACGACGCCCAAAACTCGTCGTGTCACACAATCATCAACCCGCGTTCGGTGTACTGGGGTTGCTGAACCGCCGGGCGAATCGTTCGGCAGATGCGATCTTGGCACAAACCGAAACGCAAGCAACTTGCTACCGGGAGCAGGGCATTTCGCCGGACCGCATTCACACGATTTCCCCTGCCGTAGCACTCGCAGGCAGTATCCCGGATGGAGATGCGTTTCGGCAATCGTTGCACATTCCCAAGTCGGCTCCGCTGGTGATGGCCGTTGGCCGGTTCGACGCGATTGCGGCATTAAAAACAGCAGTCTGGGCGTTCGATGTGGTGAAACATGTCGTGCCCGAATTGCACTTGGTACTCATCGGTGATGGCCCGGAACGCGAACGATTGGAACGGCTTGGCCGCGCGATTGGCTTCGATGATTACCGCGTTCGACTTGCCGGACTCCGATCGGACGTGCCGGGTCTGTTGAGCCTCGCGGAAGTCGTGTGGATCACCCGTCTGCACGGCGGCGTCAATGTGGCTCTCGAAGCGATGGCGGCTGGAAAACCGATCGTCGCACTTCAGACGCCGGAGCTTGCTGAAATCATCAAGGACAATGTCACCGGGCGATTGGTGGCACCCGGCGACAAAGTGCAACTTGCGGCTGTAACGAACGAACTGCTGGCGAATCTCGAAATGGCAAAGCACATGGGGGACGCTGGTCGAAAGTGGGCAACGACACACTTTGCACTGGCACCAATGGTGGAGCGATTCTCGGTAATTTACGATAAACTAATGACAGACGGCCCGCGTTAGGTGACACTGTGCCACGGGGTGCCATCACTGGAGAGCGTGACATGTTGCGGAGTGTCCTGACAGTCATCTTGGCGGGCGGTCGCGGGACGCGGTTGGAACCGCTGACGCGCGACCGGACCAAACCCGCCGTGCCGTTCGGGGGCATGTACCGCATCATCGACTTCACGTTGTCGAACTGTGTGAACAGCGGGTTGCGACAAATCCAGGTGCTCACGCAATTCAAATCGCGGAGCCTCGACCGCCATATTCGCAGGGGGTGGAATTTCCTCAGCACGGAGTTGGGCGAGACGATCGAAGTACTGCCGCCCCAACAGCGCATCGACGAGAACTGGTACAAGGGCACGGCGGACGCGCTGTACCAGAACATTTACAGCATCGAGAAAGACGCCCCCGAAGAGATCATGATTCTGGCCGGCGACCACATCTACAAGATGGACTACAGTCCCATGATTCACGCGCACCGGGAGCGTGGCGCCGACCTGACCATCGGCTGCATTCCCGTGTTGCTGGGTGAAGTTCGGCAGTTCGGCATCCTGCAAACCGACCGCGAAACCCGTGTGATTGGCTTCCAGGAAAAGCCCGCGTCTGCGGCGCCGATGCCCGACGTACCCGGTCACGCGCTCGGGTCGATGGGCATCTACGTCTTCAACACACGGGTGCTGTTTGAACGGCTGTGTGAAGACGCGGCCCGCACGGACAGTAGCCACGACTTCGGCAAGGACATCATCCCGGAAATGATCGCCGACGGGCACCGCGTCTATGCCCATCGCTTCCACGACGAGAACCGGAAGGCGATGCCGTACTGGCGCGACGTGGGCACGCTCGACGCTTATTACCAGGCGAATATCGACTTAATTGGCGTGGAACCCGTGCTGAACCTGTACGACGACCGCTGGCCGATCCGCACTTGGCAGCCGCAATCCCCGCCGCCGAAATTCGTGTTCAGCGAAGACGGTCCCCTCGGGGTCGCCCGGCGGGGCCAAGCGTTGGACAGCCTCGTGTCGCCGGGTTGCATCGTGTCCGGCGGGCAAGTCCGGCGGAGCATTCTTTCCCCGCAAGTCCGCGTCAACAGCTACGCCACAGTCGAAGATTCGATCTTGTTTGAAGGCGTAAACGTCGGGCGGTATTGTCGCATTCGCCGCGCGATCATCGACAAAGACGTGAAGCTGCCGCCCTACACGGTCCTGGGGTACGACAACGAGTTCGACCGCGCACGCGGGTTCACGATCACCGAGCAAGGCATCGTCGTGGTTCCAAAATCCGAACCCCCGGAGACGTTTCAATCGCCCAACAAGCTACCAATTTAGGTTGGAGTATCACCACGGAATACGCGGAAAACACGGAAGGAGAATCACAAAAAATGAGCTGAGATCGAGGAGGTTGATGTTCGGCCACTTCAAATTCTTGATTACTTCCGTGATTTCCGTGTATTCCGTGGTGAACTGCATTTCTGGTGATCGGCCCAGAGGGTGCCTACATCGGGTCATCTTTCACGTCGCGGAACAGATCGGGTTTGCCGAATTGGGTGGGGTCAAACGTGCCACGGGCTTCGGATTCGACGAGGCGGAGGCGGGTTTCCAGTTCGCGGAGTTTTAGGGTCAACGTCTCCAGTTTCATCGACAGATCGTCACGCGGTTTCAGGCGGGGGACTTCGGGGTAGTTTAGTTGGCGTTGCAGTGCTGCGAACAAGTACAATGGGTCACGCCCTCGGCTGGCGTTAGCGATCTTGCCTTCGCGGTCGCCGTACAGCGGCGGCACTGGCGGCACGTAGTCGCGGTTGGTGCGACGTTGGTCGGTCACGTAAAGCACCGAACGCAAGTAGACTAGGTCGCAGAAATCCACCACCCCCGCTTGGCGGCGAACCATGTCGATGTACGCCGCCCAATCAGGCCCGTAGATCGGGTCTATCGCCACTGCTTTCAGCCCCTCGTCGTAGCCCAGGCGATTCCGCGCGATCGTTTCAAACTGGTAAACGAACAGACCGGCGGGCGTGGGGTTGGCGGCTTTATACGTTGCCTCGCGTTCGAGAATGAGCAACGCAATCGGCATGGTCAGGCGTTGCTTCTCGTCCTCCGCTTGTTTCATCACGAAGGTTTGGAACGCCGTGAAGTAGTGCGGCAACAGGCCAAAGCCGATCGAGAGCCGCCCCGAGTGTTTCAATTCCGTGGCCACGAACTGAATCGCCAACGGCAACCGCGTCGTCGTCAGCACTTCCTGGTGAATGCGGCTCAACACGTCCTGCGCCGGCATGTTCTCCTGCACCCGCTCCCGGAAATTCCGGAAGAAGTACGCCTGCTCAATACATTCGTCGTGGTCGGGGAGAACGCCCGGCGTCGGTTCGGTAGCCATGTGGGTATCTTACAGCGTTTTGTTCACAGTCCCAGGGCATGGCCCAGGGCTGACAGCACGACGCTTTCAGGCCCGAAAACCATGAGTATTCAACCGCCAGAAAAATTTGACAGACCCTACCCTTTGAGACTCTGCGGTGAACATCCTTATCTTGATCGCCTGAGAATTTAGCGACATCCAGTTCGCGTTCGACGCTAATCTTGGATTGACTGATGTGCTATCGAGTGGTGTGCCAATCACGGAATGCCGCGAACGATGGGGGGGCCGATGATCTGGGTGAGGCGGACGGGGAGGCGTTGCCACAGGCGAATCATGCGTTGATATTTCGGGTTGTCCGGGCGCATTTCGCCGAGGTCGCCGTCACGCAGGTAGTATTGCCATGTGGCGGGGTGGGCTTCCGCGCCCCACTGCTTTTTGAACTTGAACGTCGGGCCGTCGGATGTCGAACGGCCGAAATCGAAGAGCTTTTGCTTGCGTTCCACCGCCCGTTCAAGCAGGTGGCGGTACATCAACATGTTCGCGCACGACGGGTTGTATTCCCGCAACGACGACGCCGTTGGCACTTCGGTAATCCCATCGCCATGCAGGAGCATTCCCACCGCGATGGGTTTTACACCGTCGCGCACCACACAGAGTTCCACTTGCGTGGGGAACGTCGTGAGGATGGCTTGAAAGAGTTTGCGACCATAAATCGGCGTGCCGAGGTCACGCATATTCTGGCTGAGGACATCGTAAAACGGTTCGAGTTGATCCTGACCGCCCCACGTCACGCTGAAGTTGTTCTTCTCGCCTTTGCGAATCTGGTTGCGGAGCTTGGAGTCGAACATCTTCCAGAGCTTGTCGGTACTCTCGGGCACCGCAAGTCGCATGTGAATTTTGCTCGTCAATTGACCGTTCAACGCGGCGTGGTCGATAGGCTGTTCGTGACGCAATTCGAGATGTCGCACGTTCAGTTCGTCGGCGAGTTCCACCGCACGATTGATGAGATGCGTTTGGACTTCAGCGGACTGCGACACGACGCCGTTGCTGTTGAGATACGGGAGACTGACCAGAAATCGCCCGAACAACAGGCTACTGACGTGTGCCAATGGCAAGTACCCACACACCTGACCAGCGACACTGGCTTCGATCGCATAAACTTCATGATCGAGGCCGTCGCGCAACACCGTCAACCACGCGGGGTGCTGGCTCAGGGAGTTGGGTCGAGTCGCCAACGCGAACTGCGTCAAGTCCGCGAGACGGTCCGCAATGCGACAACCTGTTGTCACACGAATCAAGGGTGTTGCAGTATCGGACATCAAGCGAATCATACCAGGGTAATCCAGGTCAGGTCACAACGAATCGGCCACACAAAGTTGGGCTTATTAGCCAGTTTAGAACACACATTTCCCAGACGTGAGAGGTTCGTGACACCTTATTCTCTGTACAGCATCTCGTCGTAAATCCGCTTCAGTCGTTGCATCCGAATCGGGAAACTGTACCGGGTTTCGATCGTCTGACGGGCGGCTTGTCGGATCGTCGCCCGGAGTCCGGCGTTGGTGAGCAGCGAGTGAAGCGAACTCGTCAGTGCGGGGAGATCGCCGGGTTCGATTAAGAAACCGTTCTGGCCGTCTTGGATCAGTTGCGGAATGCCTGCAATCCGGGTGGCGACGCTCGGCACCTCCAACGCCATCGCTTCGAGCAACACGTTCGGCAAACCTTCCCGTAAGCTACTGAGCGCGAACACGTCCATCGCCTCGAAGTAGCTCCGCACGTCGGATTGCCAACCGGGAAGTTTCACCCGATCCGCCACGCCGAGTTCTTTCGCCAGCGCTTCGAGTCGTGGGCGGTCCCCCCCTTCCCCAATGACCACGAGGTTCACATTCAGACCGCGCTGCAATAGGGTGTGCAGCGCGCGAATCTGGGCGTCAAACGCCTTCTCCGGTGACAGCCGACCGACGCCACCGATGAGGTACGAATCGGCTGGAAACCCGAGTGCTCGCTTCGCCGCGTCGGTGGTCTTGGAGCGTTGATATTCATCCGTGTCGATGGCATTTTCCAGCAGGATGCAGTTCCGCTTTGGTACCCGGCACTTGATCGCGGCGTCGTAAAGATCCTGAGAAACGCAGATCACCTTTTCGTACTTCGGCAAACAGAGTTGGTCGATACGGTAGTACAACGGGGTACGGTTGGTATGCTCCACCCAGCCGTGCAACGTCGTCACCAGACGCATTGGCCAGAATCGTTTCAGTAACAGCCCTAGCGCGTTCGTCTTGTAATCGTGGCCGTGCCAAATCGCAACTTTCTCTCGACGGCAGACGGCCAACAACTCCGTGACGACTCGCCAATCCCACGGCCCACGATCCGCAATCGAGACCAGCGGTGCCTTGTACTTTGCCGCCTTCTGAATGATCTGTTCGTACCCAGTGTCATCCGGTGGGTGCAGATAGCCGCAGATCATCTTGTAGCCGAGCTGGTCCAAGAATCGCGGCGAATTCAAGATCGTCTTGTCCGGACCGCCCCCAGAACCCGTGACCACGCGAGTATCAAAAACAACGGGAGTATTCGCAGTCGGCGCCGAAATGCTAAGCGGCGGTTCAGCCAAGGTTTGCATGATTCACTCAAAGGATGCCAAATCACGGTGTATTCGATTGACACGAACGGGTGACGTATTTTTTCGGGTTAGCCGCCGTTCAACGGCACCGGGTCACGGTACGCAATGAACCTGGTAAAGTCGCCACGTACCACTGGTCTACTGCAGAACATGGTTATGCTTGCTTGCCGAAGAACCGATTGACCACTTGCTCAGTCTCTGCTCGACTCAGCACCTCGTGCCGAAGAACCTGCCAGACCGCATCGGGGCCAGTCGTCATGCAGGTCACGATGCACCGATACACATCCTTGCGGCGAGCGGCAACTGGCTCGTTGCCCGCGAACGCAGTGTAAACGTCTCCCGCGTGCGACCAGATTGCGATCTCTCGTTCCGGGTTGGCGTCGCGCCGGAACCCCTCCTCCCATTCCTCGAAGGATAACGGGCGGTGCTCGACGAACGCGGCCTGAATCTGGCGGATGTAGTCCCGGATACCTTCGTCAAACTCTGGGTGCATGACCTCGCCTTGGTGTAACTGCTCCGGCAGCGCCCAGACCACCTGATCGGTTCCCTGCAACCGAACTTGGATGACACCGGGCCGCAACTCCGACGCCGGAATGCGGACGACCCGACCAGCAGCCGTATCGAGGAACGGGACCATCTCCTGCGATGGCTGCCGCCCGCCGAATGTCTTCTGCAACCAGTTGCCAAGTCCCATCCGCTACGCCCTCTTCGGCTGTGTCTTCGAGGCTAAAAGCAACTGTCGAATTCCTAACCGCATTGCATCGGGTAGATTTTATCGAGCAACGGTCGCAGGCAGCGGTCCCAGTGGTGGTGTTCTTCGACAAATTCCCGTCCGGCTGCGCCCAATTCTTGGCGCCGTTCGGGTGATTCGAGAAGTTGCGAAACCGCGTTCACCCACTCCTCCGTGGTCCGGGCCACTAGCAAATGTTTGCCGGGTTCAACCCGTAGTGCGGCGAGAGCCGGTGGAGCGGCGACGACGGCTTTGGCCATTGCCATTGCTTCCAGAACCTTGTTTTGTAAACCGCGAGACAGCCGCATCGGGACGACGGTGATAGCGGCTTTGGCAACGTAGGGCCGCACGTCGGGGACTTGGCCAATCACTTTTATGCCGGGGAGTTCGCCAAGCTTCTGTACGCTGGGAGTTGGCTTGCGACCAATGATCCAGAACTCCACATCGGGCTGTTTCGCTCGGATCGCCGGCCAGACATCGTGGGCAAACCAAATCGCCGCGTCAACGTTCGGTAAGTAGTCCAGCGCACCGACAAAAGCGCACGCGGATTCGGTGGTGGCATTCGGATCGACAGGTCGGTAATAGTCCAAGTCCACGCCGTTCGTGGCCATCGTCGCCGTGCCCACGCCGGCAAACGATTCATACAAAGTCGCTTCAGCGGCACTGACAATCGACACCGCTTTGGCCCACTTCGGTAAGCTCTGCTCCAGTTTGCGAACCCGTCGGCCTTCAAACTGGTAGAGCCAGCGTTTTGGCCCCCGGCACGATTCCGCGAAATCGAACCACTTTTGGCTGTCCACATCGACCAGATCGACGAAGCCGGGAATGTGTTGCAAGCCACTTCGCTGGAGGTACGGCGCTAGACTCGATGCGGACACCAACGCGGCCTCGAACGTGGTTTCTCGAAGGAACCGCTTCACGACCTCATCGACACCCGGTTCGTGAAAGGCGCCTTCACTCAAGCTACGAAATGTGAGCGCGGAAAATCCCGCCCGGAGCCAACGGAGGTACTTGCCGACGGGGACGATTTCCACCCGTTCGCACATCGCTTGCAGTGCCGTCAGTGTTGCTGGGGGAACCGGCTCGTCCGCAAGAGCAATGAGTGAAACTTTGACCCGATTGGCGAGTTGACGGAGGACGTGGTAGTTGCGAATCCGATCGCCCTTATCCGGTGGGAACGGCACCCGGTGCGTGAGATAAATTACCCGCGATTCGGTTTGTCGCGGAATTGGTGGGATCGTCGCCGTTTCCTCAGTACGAAGCATCAGTCGATAAACTCAATGGATAGGAAAATGACCAATTGTCACACAGTTTGAAACTGTGCAGAACTATCAGCCTCTTGGGGCTGGGGTTGTAGCGTCATTCTGCGGAAAAACTGGCCGACGACTTTCCGTTCCGGGAGCAAGAACAGCCGGCGAAGCCACTTCATCGAGAGTCCTGACGTCTTCATCGCGGTCGCCGTAATTAGGCGCAGGTCAAACCACAGGCTTTGATTGGCAATGTAATACAGGTCGTAAGCCACTTTGTGTTTGACGCTTGTGACGTTGCTGTCCGCGCGGAGTTGAAGTTGGGCGAATCCGGTCACGCCGGGCTTCACTTCAAGACGGTGATCGTACCCAGGAACTAAATTCCGCAACCCTTTGGCGTGGATCACTTCCGGCCGTTCCGGCCGTGGACCGACTAGACTCATCTCGCCGCGAAGCACGTTAAAGAGTTGTGGCAACTCATCCAGGTGCGTTGTCCGCAAGAATTTCCCGAATTTTGTCACCCGCGCATCGCCTTGTTGCGACCATTGGATGCCCGTCTGGGCTTCAACGTTATAGCCCATCGTGCGGAGCTTAATGATCGGATAGGGTTCCCCACGGAACCCCGATCGGGTTTGGACGTAAAACCCAGGACCGGGCGATGTCAGCCGAACGAGTGCCCAGCAGATGCCGATGATTGGCAATGCCGGTACAGCAATAGCCAGCGCAAGGGCGTAATCGAAAGCCGGCTTCATCGCCGCGTACCAGCCGTTGAGGGGCGGCATTTCGACTTTTGCGTCAGTCCCGATCCAGTCGATTTCTGGCCAGGATTGATGCGTATGGGTGTGATTCAACTTTTCCGGTAAGGAACTCATGGTGTTGCATCGGGGGGTGTAAGGCCAGAATCGGTCGGGGCGACGCGATCCCATTCAGAACCTAAACCCTGGGGCTTACTGCCCGGGCTTATCGTTAGACGTTGTCAAGCCTGCCTGAAGTTCCTTCAGAAACGGGATGAGGAATTCATTAGTCGGATCCTTGTCGTTTGAATCAGTAGCTGATGGAATCACGCGATTCACGTAGAGCTTGTAAATCAGTCGTTGGCTAGCGAAATCGAACCGCGGGTTTTGGGACGCTTTCCAGACACCGTCGGTGCCCCAGCCCCACGTCACCTGCACCGTCGAGGGCGGAAACGCGCCGGTTTCAAACTTCGTGGTCCAAAACTCCGCCGGCTCGTTCGTGAGGCTGCGAACAGTGGGGTTACCCAACTGCCGGAACCCCGCACCTTCGTAACAAGTCTCGGGCGTGTGCGCACCTAGTGGACCCGGCTCGCCAAACAGGATCAGCACGCTGACCGCTTGTTTGGTTGTGGTGTTGACGTAGGAACGACTGAGATTCGCTTGGGCTTCCGCAATTTTCAATTCCTTCTCAGGAATTGAAGTCACAGTGCCTTTCCAGGCACCAATCACGAGCGGGAGTCGGTCCAACCGGGACTGAACATCCAGGGCGGTGTTCGACTGACCGGGCGGAGCCTTCATGACGTTGGCGAACCCGATCCCACCGAACACGACGACGATCAATCCGATTGGCCAAAAACGCATCATCTTGAATCCTCCCTTCCGTCCCACGAGTCGTGTTCACGATGCCAAAGTTACGCGGGCAACTGTTTGACATAGTTGTAACCGTAGGCGTGAATGTCGGCTTTGATGCCGTTCACAACCGCACCCAGTAACGGGATGTTCAACTGGTTCAGTTTCTCCGCAACTGTCATAACTTTCGGCAATTGGCTGATGTCTTGCAGGATGGAGATCACGACGCCGTCCACGTGCTGGCCGACCAACAGCGAGTCTGCGACTGGCAACACGGGGCAACTATCTACGACGACGAAGTCGAATTGCCCGCGTAGCCGATTGAACAGCGTTTCGAGTGGGTGCCCTTGGGCCAGTGCCGAGATCACGCGGTTGGAACATTGACCCGCCGGGATGAGCCACAAGTTCGGCACACTGGTCGGCTGCACGGCATCACTGACGTCGATTTCCTGGCAGAGGATTTCGGAGCAACCCGGCGTCAGCGGGGCATCGAACAGCTTGTGCATACTCGGGTTGCGCAAGTCGCAATCCAGGATCAGCGTGCGAAGTCCGGCGGTTGCCATGCTGGTGGCCAGTTGGCTGGCCAGCGAAGTTTTGCCTTCACCCTGCATCGCACTGGTGACCATCAGCACCTGCATGTTCTGCGTTTTCGCCGTATGTAAGAGCATCGTGCGAGCCGAGTTGACCGATTCATTCAAGACGAATCGCCAGTTTTGCGATTGAGAGGCGTCACCCGACTTCAACGATTGCTTGCTCGGGAACGCGGGGATCGTTCCAATGACACGAATGCCCAATTCATTCACCACTTGGTCCACCGAATCGACCCGCCTGGACCGCCATTCGAGGAACGCGACCGACAACATAATCATCGTCAAGCCCGCGATTAGTGCCGCGAGCGACAGGAGGAGTTTCTGCTTAAGGTTCTGATTCAGAATGATGATCGGGTTTTCCCGGATCGTGACCCGCGCTTCGACCTGATCGAGGTTGTTCAAGTCGAGCAATTGCCGTTGCAACGCGGCCTTTTGCTCACGGTATGGTTCCAACTCTTTGGAGTCGTTGATGACGTTCACGCTGTTCAGATTCAAGTTCGCAAAACGGTCCTTACTTGCCTTCAGAAACGCTTCATCCTTCTCAAGCAACTGTTTGTAAAAATCGATTTGTGTCTTGACCAGTCCAATTTTGCCGACGATTGCGCTCTTGTTCTTGTTTCGGATACTTTGTTCGACACTGGGTCGTTTTTTGTCGAGTACAGCGTTTAGCTCCATCTCGTACTGCTTCAGTCTGTTTTGTTCTTTCGTAATTAGCAGAGTACCAGCGATCGCATTTGCATTTGCTTTCTGCAAGACCGCCTCTTGGGCAATCCTAAGATCGAGCTTTTCCTTCACTTCCACGTCTTGCTTCAGCACTTTCTCAAGTTCTTCGTAAGAGATTTCTTGCTTCTCGATTGTTTTCTCGTCGTTCAACAATTGTTCGAGTTGGACTGTCAAGACAACAACCTGGGTCGTACTATCTGATATTCTTCCCGAAATCTTTGAAATTTCTTCTTGCAAGATCTTCGCGTTGAGAACGATCAAGTCGGAGTTGGCTCCGCTCCCCGTTTTGACTGCATTTTTCAGTCTGTCGGTTAAAGTCGTCATGATCTTATCGAGCTTGCTCAAATTGTCTTCAATGAGTGACCGCATCTTCGATCGAGCTTTGATTTCATCGGACGAGCTGTCTTTTTGGTACTCATTCACGAGCACCTGGAGGATTTCTTTCAAGTCCTTCGGTGTGTCGCCGTTCATGGAGACGACCAACAACTCTGGTGAATCCCAACTGACGCGGATACTTTCTTCGAGGTATCGAACGGAATCATCGGAGTTTTTAATGTCCGACAAACGTGCCACGTTGGGGTTGGCAACAACGCGGTCCAGTAAGAGGCGTGTTTTGATCAACCGCTCTTGTGTCTTCTTATAGTTCTCGAACTCAAACTCACCCACCGGGTTCGCATTCACTCCGATGCTGATGCGGGGTTTGAGCTGGAGCATGGCCCGGACTTGGTGCTTGCCATTGGGGAGTGCTAGCCAAACAGCAGCAGCAGCAGCCATCCCGACAAGGATGCCAAGGAATGTCGCCAACACGAGTCGGCGCTTGAGGGCGTTAAACAACTCCGGCAACGTGGGCCAACCGCGCGCCGTCGCGGGTGGGGCCAACGTTTGACCGGCTGCTAACTGCATTCCGGGGATGTAATACCCGGAATTGTTTGTCGTCGCCAAAGGAGCTGAGGGCATTTGATGTTCGCCGGTGCCAGTTGTAGACCGCTGCATAGTTCGTCTCCGGTGCAAGCAACCCTTGTCCGGCAGGCGGGCCATACCGCAGACCCTCAGTCGATTGAGAGTCCTGTCTAACAGCAACCGGAGGGAGTAGCCCGCATGGAATTGCGGACATCGGTTCTGTTCGGTAACGAAATTTCCCTTCACTTATCAGCACTCGTCGTGCCAGAGGCCGTTAGCTCGCGCTAGCAACCTGACCGTCGTGAAGGAATTTGTTGGCCAACCTATCGGTAAATCCGTGTAAATTTCGGGTTTCAGACGGTGTTTTGCTTTGAGCAAAGAACCCACACTCCGAGTGGGGCAGCGTGCCACAGTGTTAAGCATTGCTTACAGCCGTTAACCCACTTGAACAAATCTAGGTCATCTTCCACACATAGGTTACCTTTTTTTTAAGTAGAGACATAGTGCGGTCCCATCAGTTTTGGCAATTTAGCTGACCTTTCTCAAACTAGCAGTCATAACGGTATTTTTGCTGAACTGGTGGAATAGGGAATGACGATTGAACAGGCTAGCACGGGTGAACTGGGGATAACGGTTGTGGGCCGATAATCGGCGAACCCTGGGAATCCTAATGACGCTTGGAGGTTGAGTCATGTCCCTACCGATGCCGCGACTGCGGATCTTGGGTTTTGCAGTGGGTACGGCCTTGGCGGTCATCGGGTCGGGCTGTCAAACCACAACAGCGGATGGACAGCCAAAACCACTCTTTGGTGGTACGTTTATTCCAACCGCCAACTCGGTGCCGGGTGGCAGTGCCACACCAATACTTGGCGGCGCGAATCGTGGGCCATTGGGGGGCCAAACGCCCTACGTGCGACCGGCACCAAAGGCGGTCCAAGTCGATGACGCCATGCTGCCAAAAGAACTCAACAAAGTGACGATGCCTGCCTATACCGTGGAAGCACCCGATATTCTGCTGATTGATGCCCAACGGCTGATTCCGTTACCGCCATACCGCGTTGAACCGCTGGATGTGCTGTATCTGTACGCTCCTTCGGCGGAAGCAGCGTCACCAGCGAATCCGATCAACGGCCCCTACGCAGTTGATCCGGACGGGACGATCAATCTGGGCGCGACCTATGGCGGTTCAATGCGAGTGAACGATCTGACGGTTCCGGAAATCGAAAAGATTGTTCAAGCCCGACTGAAGAACTTCTTGAAAGAACCCAACGTCTCAGTGTCGCTTGCACAATCGCGGGGTGTGCAGCAGATTCGGGGCGAACACTTGGTTCGGCCCGATGGCACTGTGGCATTAGGCATGTACGGCAGTGTGTACGTGGCCGGGATGTCGTTGCCGCAGATCAAGCAAGCGATTGAAGCGAAACTGTCCGAGAAACTGTACCGACCGGAAGTCACGGTTGATGTCTCGGCATACAACAGCAAGTTCTATTACGTCATCACGGACTTCGCTGGAAACGGCGAACAAGTGGCCCGCGTCCCCGCGACTGGGAATGAAACGGTACTGGACGCGATTTCGATTGTGGGTGGGCTGTCGCAAGTTTCGTCGAAACGGATTTGGATTGCTCGCCCTGCGCCGGCAGGTTGTGGGGATCAAATCTTGCCAGTGGATTGGAAAGGCATTACCCGCCGTGGCAACACCGCGAGTAACTACCAAGTTCTACCGGGCGACCGGGTGTTCGTGATGGGGCTACCGCTGGCGAAAGTGGACAACACACTGGCTCGCACCATCGCTCCAGTTGAACGAGTCCTGGGTACGACCTTGTTCGGTTTCACCACGTTCAAGACGATCGAAACCGGCGGCTTGCTCGGTCAGCAGACAACGAACGTAAACGTCGCCCGATAAGTTCCGAACACAACGAATAGTCTGACGACGCACGTTCAGCGCCAGTTCAAACTCGCCATCGACGGCGGGATGGGGTTCACAAGACCCTGTCCCGCCGTCGATTCGTTTTTGTGTCCAGACACGGACGTGGAAGTTGACACCGCCCGCTAACGGTCTAACGTGACGTGTGGCGTTTCAATTCATTTGCTGGATTCGTGCGGCGAGGATAGCCCGATGTTGCGTATTCGTTTATTCGGCATTGCCATTCTGATGACTGTGCTGGCGCCGATTTCGGTGGCCACCGCACAACCTGTGGCACCGGGTGGCGGGCTTTCCCGACCCAGTTTTAGCCCGTACTTGAATCTAGCGAATCGTGGGAACAACCCGTCGCTCAACTACCTCGGGATTGTGCGACCTCAGTTGCAGGCCCAGCAACAGTTCGGCCAACTTCAGCAACAATATCAGCAGTCGAATCAGGGTCTTCAATCCCAACTCAATCAACTGTCGCAAGGGGTCGATGCCTCGCTTCCGTTGACGGGCCATGTTGCGACGTTCAACAACACAGGCTCCTACTTCAGTCGTCATCCGGTGACCGGCGGCGGTGGGGCGGGGCGGGCAGGTGGCTTTGGTACACAACGGTTCGGCAATAACGCAGGTGGGACCATTGGTCGTGCGCCGTCGGGTGGTACCAGTTCTGGGTCTGTCGGTGGTGGTGGTTCGTCGGGTGTTCGCCGGTAGTTATTTCCGTTTCAAACTCCCTGCATTGGGCATGGCTGCTTGATGCTCCTCGAAAGGATTCGATCATGTACAGCAAAATTTGGACGGGGGCGCGGTTCATCGCAGTTGTTGCCATGAGCTATGGGTTGTGGGGTAGCGCGAGTGTCGCGGTTGCTCAAAACTGTGGTGCGGGCTGTGGGCCTTTGGTGGGCAATTCGTGTGTGAAGCGATCCGAAGATTGTGGCTGGCTCGGTAAGAAGATTTACCCCCGAATGGAAAGCCGCTACATCCGTCAATTCTGCGGCCCGCACATTTGTCCCGGATCGTGCTTCGGATATTTCAAGCCGAAGATCACACGGTGGAACGAAGCGTGCCCGAACTACGGTGAACCCGCAGTGGACCAGTTTGTTGCCGCACCGACTTACCAGCCGCAACCGCCGACGACACCCGCTGCGACCGAGACCGCGCCGGAACCGAAAGCGAAAATCCCGCCGATTTCCGATAGCGGCCCGAAACCGATGCCGAAGTTGCCCGATGTCACGGCACCCGACGCACCCATCAAACCACCGAGTATCCCCGCCAAGCCACCAACAACCGGCGCAACGCCGTTGTTAAAGCCGCTGGAGCAAGGTTTGGTCATACCACCCGTTCCGGAATTCCCCACGCTGCCTGTGCTGAAAACGGTTGGCACAACGGCACCCGGCCAGTTCTGAGTTTTGTGAAACTTTCAGTTCCAGCGTGAGTCTAAGTGCAGGTGTAAGCATTCCGTACTAGCTTTGTGGTACGGAACTGAAACAAATTCCGCTCCTTGTGACCAAGTTCAAACAACTTGGCCGCAAGGAGCGGTTTTTCGTGGATGCTTTCGGATCGATCCCCATCAAGATTTCGTTAGAGATTGCAGTATGAACGACGTTTGTTTGGTAACAGGTGGCAGTGGGTTCATCGGCTCCCATCTTGTGGATGCCCTAACGGCGGCGGGGAAATCGGTTCGCATTTTGGACGACTTCAGTACCGGCACTCGTGACAACCTCAACCATCACACGAAACAACCCGAGATCATCACCGGCAGTGTCACAGACCCCGCAGTGGTCGATCGGGCCATGCGAGGTGTCGGCGTGGTGTTCCATCTCGCGGCAATGGCATCCGTGGCCAAGAGTCTCGAAGACCCGTTGCTGTGCCACGCCGTTTGTGCGACCGGGACGTTGAATGTCCTGGATGCGGCCCGAAAGCACGGCGTGAAGCGAGTCGTTTACGCGGCCAGTTCCAGCGCCTACGGCACCGCCTCCGACCCGGCGGGGCAGAGCGAAGACACGCCACTGAACCCGCTTTCCCCCTACGCTGCTGCGAAACTCGCGGGGGAACATTACCTCGAAGCGTATGCAAAAAGTTTCGGCGTGGAGACGGTCCGATTACGGTTCTTCAACATCTTCGGCCCGCGACAACGGGCGGACAGTCCGTACAGCGGTGTGATTGCAATCTTCACGGGCATCATGACCGCCGGCCGCGTGCCGAGTGTTCACGGCGACGGCCTGCAAGTGCGGGATTTTGTTTACATCGAAAACTGCGTGCAGGCAATCATGAAGGCGTCGGAAGTGCCAGGGGTTTCCGGAAAAGTTTACAACGTCGGCACAGGCCGTAGTGTGACCGTGCTGGA
Source organism: Fimbriiglobus sp. (assembly GCA_031368205.1). GTDB lineage: Bacteria > Planctomycetota > Planctomycetia > Gemmatales > Gemmataceae > Fimbriiglobus. The sequence goes on from JANLRE010000777.1 coordinate 16,063, forward strand.
CTTGGTAAACGGCCTCAACATGATACTCGGCACGTCGGTCACGCCCACCCATGCCGCAGCCCGAACGGGTGACGTGCGATTCTCGTTGGCGAAAATCGCACGCATCAAAAAAGACCTGGGCTACGAACCGTTGGTCTCGTTTGACGACGGGCTACGGCGCACCGTGGAGTGGTACCAAGCCGGTGGGAAATAACCGGGCATCTCTGGGGGGCTGAAAGTGATTGACATTTGTGGTTTTCTGGACCACCCGAACGGCGCTCGGAGTGCCCTGAAGGGGCACCGGAATGGAGCCACGGGTGAAGCGAAGCGGAACCCGTGGACAGTGACATCCCATTGACACTCGCCCTAAAGGGGCGAAGGAACCTCATCTGCCCCTTCAGGGCAGATGAGTATTGCGTTTTCTGATTCCACGGGTTGCGCGAAGCGCTCCACCCGTGGCTACATTCCATGACCCCTACCGGGGCCACCAAGCATGAAACAATTTCCCATTAACTTTTGTGACGCTGACCCGCCCTGGGGATTACCCGTACCATAATCGTTACTGATTTGGCACAATTCCTGAGGTTCGTTCATCGTGCGGTGGCGTGTTCATCCGTTGTTGTGGCTCGGTTCCGGCTCCGGATTATTGCTGATCGGCTTGATCGCGGTTCTGATACCTTCGCAGTCAGTCGAACGCCCGTTGATCGCCTACGTGGCTGCCAGTCTTCGCCCGCCGCTTGAAGCGATTGCGGTCGATTATCAACAACAAACTGGGCGGCGGGTCGAACTCCGGTTCGGCGGCTCGGAAGATTTGCTCACCCAAGTCCGCTTCAGCGCGACCACAACGCGGGCGGATTTGTTCCTGCCCGCCGACGACTCGTACCTTCAAAAAGCACGCCAGCTTCAACTGATTGGTGAAAGTTTATCGCTCGCGCGGATGCGGGGTGTCGTGTTGCGGAACCCAAAGCACGCGATTGCGACCTGGGCGGACCTCACAACCAACGGTCGGAAACTCGCCCTCGCCGAACCGAGCATCGCGGCCATCGGATTGCTGACACGGAATCATCTGCAAGCAACGGGCCGTTGGGACGAACTCGACCGTGTGGTCGTGGTCAAAACAGGTACCGTGACCCAATCTGCCAACGCCGTGAAGCTTGGCACCGTGGACGCGGCCATCGTGTGGGACGCCGTCGCTTACCACTATCCTGATTTGCCGACGGTACGATTGCCGGAGTTGGACGGCATCAGGGCCACGGTCCCCGTTGCAGTATTGACACAATCCCCGAACCCACCGGAGGCTACGAAGTTCGCCCGTTTCATTGCAAACCAGGGGTTGCCACGCTTCCAAGAAGCGGGGTTTGAAGTCATCACGTCGAGCGGAGAACGCACGCCGTGACGCCCCCACGCAATCGTTCCGATTGGCCGTTTTTCGTCGGGCTAGGCTTGCTCAGTTCGCTCTACCTCGGGCTGATCGTGGCCATGCTCGTGGCCGATCTTTTTTACACGACACCCGCCCACATTATCACCGCATTGAACACCCCCGAAATCCGTTACGCGATCCGCCTGAGTTTACTGAGTTCGTCGATCACGACCCTTCTCGCACTTTGGGTGGCCGTGCCGCTAGGGTATCTGTTGTCGCGTGTGCCGTTTCCGGGCAAGTGGGTGATTGAGTTACTCGTCGATGTTCCCGTCGTGCTGCCGCCACTTGTCGTCGGGTTAAGCTTGCTCATTCTGTTTCAGACCGCACCGGGACGACTCCTAGGCGACCGCATCCCGATCACTTACGAAATCCCGGCGGTGATCCTGGCACAATTTGCCGTCTCAACGGCGTTCGCCGTCCGAACCATGCGTGTGACGTTCGATCAACTTTCCCCACGCACCGAACAGGTGGCGTTGACCCTGGGCTGTTCCCGCTCCCAAGCTTTTTGGCTGGTCACTTTCCCCGAAGCCCGGCGCGGGTTGATCGCGGCCGCAACGTTGGCGTGGGCGCGGTCCCTCGGGGAGTTCGGCCCGGTGCTAATCTTCGCCGGGACCACGCGGATGAAAACAGAAGTGTTACCCACAACCGTCTTTCTCGAACTGAGCGTCGGCAACCTCGAAGCCGCCCTCGCCGTTTCGCTGCTCATGATCGGGATTGCGCTGGTCGTGTTACTACTGTTGCGGCTGGTCGGCCTACGCAGTGCGGAGGTCGTTTAGGACCAGTATGATTGAAGTTGTCAACCTGATCGTTCGGCAATCGGCATTCACGCTGCCGGTCATGAACTTCCGTATCGAGACGGGGTGTTATGCGGTGCTGATGGGACCGACCGGCAGCGGCA